>JAABSU010000226.1 GCA_011390265.1 Spirulina sp. | reverse complement strand
CACCTGATCCACCATTTCCCGATGTTGCCCGGTGAGGATCACCCGCGTGGTTAGGTGGTCACAGGCGCGAAACTGTTGAATCACGGGGGCGAGTTTAATGGCTTCCGGTCGAGTGCCGAGGATGATATCAATACAGGGGGCCATGGCAGCAGGGAAAAAAGGCAGGGGGCTGAAAATGCCCCAGAGTCACTTTAACAAGATTTGCGAAGGATCATCTAATCCAGCCGGGCAACGGGGGCGTGTTGGGGATCAATCACCTTTTT
>JAABSU010000225.1 GCA_011390265.1 Spirulina sp. | reverse complement strand
ACCTTTTTGCCAATGCCGGGGAACTGTACGCCTAAATGCACTTTCTTTTTCGTGCCGAAGACATGGGTGACATCCCCCTCACCAAACTGATCATGATGGAGGCGATCGCCCACCGTCCAATTATCGGGATTGTTATCAATTTTGGGAGGGGCATCGTTGATCGTCGAGGGTTTGCGGCGGCGATGGGAGCGATCGGGTTGGGTCACAAGGTCTTCGGGAAGTTCCTGAAGAAACTGGGAAGGAGCACAGGGTTCCGCATTCCCCCAGAGGCGGCGCATTTGAGCATGGGTCATAAATAACTGCTCCTGAGCGCGGGTGATCCCCACGTAACAGAGGCGGCGCTCCTCTTCAATGGCGGCGGGATCATTTAAGGCCCGCGCACTGGGGAATAACCCCTGCTCCATCCCTACCATAAACACCACCGGAAACTCCAACCCCTTCGCCGCATGGAGCGTCATCAGCGTCACCGCTTCTTCCCCTGCATCTAAATTGTCTAAATCGGAAGCGAGGGAGGCATTTTCGAGAAAATCCTCTAATCGTTGCGTTTCATTTTCTTCTTGAAATTGGGCCACGGCATTGATCAACTCACTGATATTTTCGAGGCGATTATCCGCTTCATCATTGCTCTGTTGTACGAGATCGGCCCGATAACCGGAATGCTCAATAATGCCCTGAACAATTTCCAGGGCTGGCACCTCAGCGGCTAACTTGTCCTGATAGGTTTGAATTAAACTGACAAATTCCCCCACCCGTTTTGCTGCCCGCCCCGATAGGGTTTGCATTGAGGTTTCATCACTGAGCAATTCCCAGAGAGGAATGCCCAATTCCTGGGCGGCATTTTGGAGGTTATCGAGGGTAGATTTACCAATGCCGCGACGGGGGGTGTTGATAATTCGCAGCAGGCTGACGGTATCAGCGGGGTTGGCGATCGCCCGCAGATAGGCCAAGGCATCTTTAATTTCCTTGCGATCGTAAAACTTTAACCCCCCCACCAATTGATAGGGGACTTTTCCCCGGAAGGCATCCTCTAGGGGGCGAGATTGCACGTTAGTACGGTATAAAATTGCAAAACTGCCCCAATTTAATTCCGGGTTTTCCTCCATTAACCCCCGCATTTGATCCAAGACAAACCGGGCTTCCGTCTGCTCATTATCGGTCTTGGCAATATAGATCGGCTCCCCTTCCCCCCGGGTGGCCCGCAACACCTTATCAATGCGTTGGGTGTTGTGGTCAATCAGATCATTGGCCGCATGCAGAATCGTTTCCCGTGAACGGTAATTCTCCTCTAACTTCACCATCGTTGCAGTTGCCTCATCGGCCAAGCCATCGCCAAAATCGGCCTGGAAGCCAAGGAGGATGCGAAAATCTGCCATTCGGAAGGAATAGATCGATTGATCGGCATCCCCGACAACGAAAACGGAGCGATCGCTCCAATCCCAAGCGACCCGATCTGTTTCCCCATTGGTCGTTAGCAGGCGAATAAAATCGTACTGAATCCGGTTCGTATCCTGGTATTCATCCACCAAAATATGATGAAATTGCCGATGCCAGTAGTCGAGAATTTTAGCGCTTTGTTCAAATAGGCGGACGGGAATCAGGAGCAGATCATCAAAATCAAGGCCATTATTGGCCGCCAACTCATCCTGATACCGTTCATAAACATCAGCAATGACCCGACCTTGATAGGTGGGGTTTTCTTGGCCGTATTCCGTGGGGGAGAGGCCGAGATTTTTAGCATTGCTAATGGCATAGCGAATTTTACGGGGATCAAACTTTTTGCTATCTAAATTGAGTTGCTTCGTGGTGATATTCTTCACCAAACTATTAACATCACTATCATCAAAAATCGTAAAATTTCGTTGCCAAGTTCGCCCCCGCTCATCCTGATACTTATTAATATCAAACCGGAGAATGCGAGCCGCCAAACTGTGAAATGTGCCAATCCACAGGGGTTTAATCACGGTTTTATAAACCTGAGAACGGAGTTGGGTTTGCTCATGGGGTTCGAGGCTATCGAGGGGCTGGCCGTACTCTTGGAGGGCTAGGCGTTGGGCAAAGAGGCGATCGATGCGCTCTTTCATTTCCCGGGCGGCTTTATTGGTGAATGTCACCGCTAAAATATGCTCCGGCTTAACCCCATGTTCAGTGATCAGGTTAAAGATGCGATAGGTGAGGGCCCGGGTTTTTCCTGAACCGGCCCCCGCCACCACCAACAGGGGGCCGCAATGGTGCTCAACGGCGCGGCGTTGAGCGGGGTTGAGATGGGCAAGGAAGTCGGTACTCATGGGCAAGGATGCGATCGCATAAACAGAAGGGCCAAGGTTAGCCCTTCTGCTATTGTATCGACTCTCGACCCCCTCACCTCGATAGTGATGGGATTTGTGCTTGCTTGGGCACGGCTAGCTTGACCCTGGGGCGAGCATTTTGCTCCCATTCGCCAAGCCACAATTAGCGAGAAATTTCTTCGACGCTCCTGAGGGATGCCTCCAACAGCGTCAAAATTTGCTCAAAATGGTATTCATGGATTAAAGTCTGGAGTTTTTGACGCAAATGGGCGTGATTCGGGGGAATTTCCGCAAGGAGTTGCTTGCACATTGTATCGTTGCATTGGGATGCAAATTCGTACAATTGCTGTTGCCAGGTTGGGGCCATGGGCGAAAAATCCGCCGCCGTTAACTCTAGATCCAGAAGCAGATCTGCCGGTTCTGAGTTGTCCGCCACCTGCTGATATTCAACCCCTAAATATTGGGCTAACACCATTAGCACTTCTTCCCGCTGAAACGGTTTACTGATAAAAGCATCACAGCCCGCCTCTAGGCACTGTTGACGATTTTCCGTGAAGGCACTGGCGCTAATGGCGACAATCACGGGGCAAGGGGCATCATCCTCCTGCTGGCTGTGGGCCTTAATCTCCCGGGTGGCGGTGTAGCCATCCATAATTGGCATTTGCATATCCATGAAGATGAGATGGGGCTGCCAACTGCGCCACAGGCTCAGGGCTATTTGGCCATTTTCTGCTTCCTGGACGACAAAGCCCAATTCTGTTAGCAATGTGACTAATAACAGCCGATTGACCGGGCGATCTTCGACGATTAAAATGCGATATTCCGGCTGTCCCGGTGCAAGATGGGTAACAGCTTGGTAGCGATCCACCGTGGGGGATTCCGAGGGGAGGGCGGCGGGTTGATCCACTGCGGTAACGGCAGCGGTAAACGTGAAACAACTGCCTTGATTGACAACACTTTTAACGGTGATATCCCCCCCCATGAATTGGGCGAACTTTTGGGAGATGCGTAACCCTAAGCCGGTGCCTTCTAAGGATGCTTTGCCCACGGCGGTTTGTTGGAAGGCTTGGAAGAGTTGGCTCAATTCCTCCGGGGCAATGCCGGGGCCGGTGTCTGTGACCGCAAATTCGAGGATCAAGGGGTCGCTGTCCGCTCGGACGGTGGCGGTGAGCGTGACTGCACCGTTTTGGGTGAATTTCATGGCGTTGCCGAGGAGGTTAATCAAGACTTGGCGGATTTTATTTTGATCCGCGATGATCAAATCCGGTAAGTGGGGCGATCGCTCCACCCGCCAAGCTAACCCCTTCGATTGGGCCTTGAGGGCAAACATCGCTTCAAGACTATTGAGGAGTTGAGCGAGATGAAATTCTGTGGCATTGAGCGTAATGCGCCCCGCTTCAATTTTCGACATTTCCAGCACATCGTTAATTAACCCGAGGAGATGCTCGCCGCTTTGGTTAATGATTTGGATGTAGCCTTGGTTATGGGTGTCAAGGGTGCGATCGCGCTGCATCAGTTGGCTAAAGCCCAAGATCGCATTTAAGGGGGTGCGCAGTTCGTGGCTCATGTTGGCTAAAAACTCGCTTTTCGCACGATTGGCAGCATCGGCTTTTTCCTTGGCTTCCTGTAACGCCGTCGCCTGCTCCTGGGTTTGGGCGAACAGTTCCGCCTGCTGTACCGCTACGCCAAATTGATTACTAATTTGGGTGACAATCTGAATATCCGCCTCCTGCCATTGGCGCGGCTCCTGGTTTTGATAAATACAGACCAAACCCCACAGTTGATTTCCCGCAAAAATCGGCGCAATCACATAGGCGCGGGCCTGGAGTTGTTCCAACAGAGCCAGATAACAGGGGGCAAATTCAGCGGCGTAAATATCGGCAATGGCGCGGTAGCTGCCTTTGTGGCGATATTTGCCCCCTTGATTTTCCAGGAGGTAGGTATCTTGGCTGAAGTTGTTCAGTTGGCGCAGTTGGGTCAGGGTACAGTCTGGATTGTTCACGGTGTCTGCACCGATGGGATAATTCGGATCTTCGGGAAGGAGGGATTCCCAGGGGGAGAGCACCGATTCGGCGACAATTTTCCCCGTCCAATCGGGGTTAAAGCGATAAATGAGGACGCGATCGCACCCCACCGCTTGGAGCAGTTCCGCTGTGGTGGCTTGGAAGATCGCCGTGAGATCGAGGCTTTGGCGCATCCGCAGAATGACGCGGTTGATAGCCTGCTCCCGCTCTGCCATCAGCGTGATCGCTGCTTGGGCGGTGGCCCGTTCGCGGATTTCGGTTTCGAGGGCAACGTTGGCATGGCTGAGGGCGGCGGTGCGCTCCTCGACGCGAAACTCTAATTCTTCGTAGGCTTGGCGTTTTTCATCTTCGGCCCATTTCCGTTGCAACTCTGCCGCCGCCCGAGCCGCAAAGATGTTCATAATCGCCTTGGCGTAGTAGTCACTGGCAAAGGGTTTGGTATCGAGAATACAGAGATTACCGATAATGTCCTGCTCCTCATTAAACAAAGGCACACCGAGATAACTTTCCGCTTGGATCGCTTCGAGAATGGGATTATCGGGGAAAATCTCCCGCAGTTGGTCGGGGTAATAGCACATTTCCATGCCTGCAATGACGCGATCGCAGGGAATCCCCTCTAAATCTCGGTCAAAATTAGCCCCTAGGCCATCCTGAGACCAAAAGGCTAAACTACGCAACAGGTCTACCTTGACCCCAGGGGCACGGTCAACCACCTCAGAAACGATCACATAGGGGACATCGAGGGCTTGGGCCAGGTTTTGCACCAAGGCGGCAAAAAAGTTTTCCCCAGTGGCGGCGGCGGTGCCGGTGACGATCGCCTTGAGAATGTCCTCCATCCGTTGCCGTTCTTCAATTTGGGCCTGGAGTTTTTGATTAATCGCCTCCAATTGTTCAGGGGTACGAAGGGCGAGAAATTGCGGCAATAGCTCCACTAATCGCCATGCTGTGTAACAGGAGACCAATGCCGTCATGGCCCGTTCAATCCCTGCCACCCAATAGTTGGGATGCCACAGCGTCCAAATATCCAGCAGATGCCCCACGCCACAGAGGATGATAAAGGCCCCGAACATTTGAAACACAAAGGAGAAGGGGATAT
>JAABSU010000224.1 GCA_011390265.1 Spirulina sp. | reverse complement strand
CCTTCTCGGTGGCAGGTTTCCGCTAAATGAATGTCAAAGACGCGATTGGTGAGATTGTAGGCATTTTGAATCGTGACAATGCGGGGCAGATTGAACTGTTCCGCCAGATGGCAAAACTGACTCACCCCCCAAGGGGTTTCATTGCTTAACCCGATCGCCCGAATTTTTCCCGCCGTCACCAAATCCGCTAATACTTTTAATTGCTCGGCAATGGCGATCGTGTCCCGCTCCTGTTGGGGGTCGTAGTTGGGTGCGCCGAAAAGGGGGACGTAGCGATCGGGCCAATGGAGTTGATAGAGGTCGATGTAGTCGGTTTGGAGTCGTTTCAGGCTGTCGTTCACCGCCTGTTCGAGATTGGCGCGGTTTAAGTTGCGATCGCCCCCCCGAATCCAGGCCATGTGCGGCCCTGGCCCGGCGGCTTTGGTGGCGATGATCAGGCGATCGCGCTCCTGCTTTGCCAACCAGGAACCAATGTAAGCCTCCGTGCTGCCTTGGGTTTCCGCTCGCCCCGGCACCGGGTACATTTCCGCCGTATCGATGAAATTAATCCCTTGGGCAACGGCATAGTCTAACTGCTCGTGAGCTTCTTGGACTGTGTTTTGTTGGCCATAGGTCATTGTGCCTAAACAGATTGCGGAAACCCGCAGATCACTGCGGCCGAGGAGGCGATATTCCATAGGGGGGTGTTAGGATGGGGCAAATTTGGTTCAATCGCCATGGACACCGACGACCTGCAACAACAACTAGACTATGAAATCGCTTTCCAGGCTGTCAATCAATTGACGGAACTGGGGAACGCTGCCCTTGAGCAAGGTCTGATTGTCGGCCATGGCTACCATGGGAGCCAGTATGAATTGCTGCGTAATGGTGAGGCGTTGCTCTTTTCCCCAGAGGAAGCCACGATCTATCTCAAGGATTTACTCGGTCTGGATGCCTAACTCGTTACAACCTCAACCAGAAACCGCCCTGGTCAGCCGCGATGCCCTCTTACTGGCCTTTGCGGATTTTTTAAGCATTGATGTGAGTGCTGGCGATGCCGCGACGGATACGGTGCAAACCTATCGGCGGCAGGTGGAGCAGTTTTTGCGGTGGTGCGATCGCCACGACCTCAACCCCGCTGAGGCGAATCAAAACGACATCAAACGCTATCGCCATTGGCTGATTAATGTGCGAGGGTTTAAACCCGCCACCATTGCCCTCAAGCTGTCCGTCGTGCGCCGCTTTTATCAAGCCGCCATCGAGCATCGCTTGCTCCTCACTAACCCCGCCCTAGGGGTGAAACCCCCCCGGGAAAAACGCGACCCCGCCGAGCGGATCACGTTTTTAGAAAAATCCGAGGTGGAAAAACTGTTGGCCAGTGTGCCCCAAGGGGTGGGGGATCATGATCCGGTGCGGTTGTTGCAGACACGGCGCGATCGCGCTCTCCTCGCCATCATGGCCCTGGAAGGCCCCCGCACCGTCGAACTCCACCGCGCCAATGTCAACAACGTCATCCAACAGGGGCAAAATTTAGGGATTCGCGTCGAGGGGAAACGCAATATTCGGATTGTGCCCCTCACGCCAGAAATTGGCCAAATTTTGATGGACTACCTCCAAACCCGCCGGGATCAAGGGGAAAAATTCACCCCATCCACCCCCCTATTTATTGCCGTGGGGAATCGGGCCGGCGGCCAACGTCTTTCTCGTCGGGGTATTCGGCTCATCGTTGACCGCTACCTCACCCAGACCCATCTCAAGCACACCCCCGGCCGCACAATCTCCGCCCACAGCCTCCGCCACACCGCCGGAACCCTGGCGCTACGCTCTGGGGCAGAATTGCGCCAAGTGCAAGACCTCCTCGGCCATGCTGATCCCCGTACCACCTGCATCTATGCCCATGTGGCCGATCGCTGGGACAATAACCCCGCCCTCAAATTGGGGATCGATCTTTCTTGAGGAGTGGGGAGTGGGGATTTTCCTCTATCCTCTCTGCTCTATTCTCTTTTCTTCCCCGAAGGCTTCTAAAATGGAGGGAGGTTTTTTTCTGCCCAGAGCCAAACTATGGAATGGTCTATTACCGATGTCCAGGGGTTGGCGATCGTTGATCGCGAGCTTGGCCCCCATCGCTTCCACCCCGCTGAATATGAATTGGTGCGGCGCGTCATTTATACAACGGGAGACTTTGACTATGGGGCAGTGCTGGGCTTTGCCGAAGGGGCAATGCTGGCGGGGGCTGCGGCCTTGGCGGCCCGGACGGCGATCGTCGTTGATGTGCCGATGGTGATGACGGGGATTCTCCCCGCTGTCCAGGCGCGGTTTTTTAATCCGGTGCTCTGTGCTGCCGCTGTTCCTCCCCAAAGCCAAGACCGCAGCCCCATCGCCCAAGGCATCGCCGCCTTAGCCAATCAATACCCAGAGGGCATTTTTGTGATTGGCCAATCGATTACGGCGTTGAATGTCTTGATCGAACTGATTGAAGCGGAAGAAATTCAGCCCGCTTTAGTGATTGCAGCGGCCGCCGGGTTTGTAGATGTGGATGTGGCCAAAGAACGGCTTCAGGATTCAATGATCGCCAATATTCGCGTCAGTGGCCGCAAGGGAGGCGTAGGGGCCGCAGTAACATTACTCAATGGCTTAGTAGATTTAGCGGCGGTAGCCTACCCTGCCCCCTAAAAAATGTCAAAATTCAAAAAGACTCAATCAACACCCCCCTTCATCCTTCATCCTTCATCCTTCAAAAAACCCCCCATGGCTAGAGATTTACGCGGATTTATTGCCCAGTTAGAAGCGCGGGGACAATTGCGCCGGATTACGGCAGAAGTTGATCCGGATTTGGAAATTGCCGAAATTGCCAACCGGATGCTGGCGGCGGGGGGGCCGGGGCTGTTGTTTGAAAACGTCAAGGGGGCGCAGTTTCCCGTGGCGGTGAATTTGATGGGGACGGTGGAGCGGATTTGTTGGGCGATGAATCGGGAAAATTTAGCCGATTTGGAGGATTTGGGGCGCAAGTTGGGGATGCTCCAGCAGCCGAAACCGCCGAAGAAGATTAGTCAGGCGGTGGATTTTGGTAAGTTGCTTTTTGATGTGGTGAAGGCGAAGCCGGGGCGGGATTTTTTCCCGGCCTGTCAGCAGGTGGTGATTGAGGGGGAAGATCTGGATCTGAATCCGTTGCCGCTGATCCGTCCCTATGCGGGGGATGCGGGGAAGATTATCACGCTGGGTTTGGTGATTACGAAGGATGTGGAGACGGGTACGCCCAATGTGGGGGTTTATCGCCTTCAGTTGCAATCCCCAACGACGATGACGGTGCATTGGCTGTCGGTGCGGGGGGGAGCGCGGCATTTGCGCAAGGCGGCGGAGGCGGGGAAAAAGTTGGAGGTGGCGATCGCCCTCGGTGTTGACCCGTTAATTATCATGGCTGCTGCTACGCCGATCCCAGTGGATCTTTCGGAATGGTTGTTTGCGGGGTTATACGGGGAAAGTGGGGTGAAGTTGGCGAAATGTAAGACGGTGGATTTGGAAGTGCCAGCGGATGCGGAGTTTGTTTTAGAGGGGACAATTACCCCTGGTGAGGAGTTACCCGATGGCCCCTTTGGGGATCACATGGGCTATTACGGCGGTGTGGAGGATTCCCCCCTAATCCGTTTCCACTGTATGACCCATCGCCGCGATCCTGTTTACCTCACCACATTTAGCGGCCGCCCCCCCAAGGAGGAGGCAATGATGGCGATCGCCCTCAATCGCATCTATACCCCGATCCTCCGCCAACAGGTTTCGGAAATCACCGATTTTCTCCTGCCGATGGAGGCGTTGAGTTACAAAATGGCGATTATTGCCATTGATAAGGCTTATCCGGGCCAGGCGCGGCGGGCGGCGTTGGCGTTTTGGTCGGCGTTACCGCAATTCACCTATACGAAGTTTGTGGTGGTGGTGGATCGGGATATTAATATTCGTGATCCGCGTCAGGTGGTATGGGCGATTAGTTCTAAGGTTGACCCGGTGCGGGATGTGTTCATTTTGCCGGATACGCCTTTTGATAGTCTCGATTTTGCCAGTGAAAAAATCGGCTTGGGGGGGCGGATGGGCATTGATGCAACGACGAAAATTCCACCGGAAACGGATCACGATTGGGGCGAGGTGTTGGAATCCGATCCGGCAATGGCGGCTCAGGTGGATCTACGTTGGGCTGAATATGGGTTAGGGGATCTGGATCTGAAAGGGGTTGATCCCAATTTGTTTGGCTATGAGGTGCGTTAGATGGCATGTTGGGGGCAAAGAAACCGGGTTTCAGGGGGGTTGTAGCGGGGAAGGGGTTGGTGCAAGAAACCCGGTTTCAAGTTTGAGGTTTGAAACCGGGTTTTTGGGAGGGTTTGGGCGGGAAATGAGGGGATGGGGGCAACCCGGTTTCTGGGTTGTGGAGACACCGGGTTTTTGGGTTGTGGGGGTAGAATGGGGGTGCTGTTTTGGCGTTGGGGCGATGAAAGTCAAGGATATCATCAAAATTTTAGAAAATGATGGATGGTATCACGTTCGGACAAGGGGGAGTCATCGGCAATTTCATCATTCGACTAAATCTGGTACAGTTACTGTTTCTGGGAAACTCAACGTCGATATGCCGCCCGGAACCTTCAATAGTGTCTTGAAGCAAGCAGGATTAAAGTAAAGGAGTCCTACAATGATTAATCAACAATTACACTATACGATTATCCTTGAAAAAGGAATGTCTAGCTATGGGGTTTATGTTCCGGATTTACCGGGATGTGTGGCTGTGGGGGAGACGAAGGAGGAAGCGTTGCAATTAATTCAAGAGGCGATTTTATTTCATCTTGAAGATTTACAAATGAAGGGGCAACCGATTCCTGAGCCGCTCTCAACGAGTGAAACGGTGAGTTTAATATTTTACTGATTTTGGAAGTTTTTAATGGTTTGTAAGTCTTGATCAAAGTCGGCGAGGGTGTAGTGAGAGTAAGCTCCTTTTTGTTTGAGGAAGTGATCGACGGCAAAGCGGTCAAGGTTGAGGATGTGGCCAACTTCAGCGGGGGTAATTTGTTGGGCTTGGTAGGCTTCAAGGACAAGGGTTTCGAGAATGCGCTGGGAAAAGTTATCGAGGTTGGGCTGAAGTTGGTGGATGTATTCGTCGGGAATCTCGATGGTGATTTGCATGGTATGTTCTGGGGGTGTTTTTTCTAGTTTAATGGTTTGGTTGTGGGAAAAATCAGTTTGTGGCTTTGATTTTGCGGATATGACAGGGAATGAGGGCAACCCGGTTTCTGCGTTGGGTGTGAGAAACCGGGTTTCAAGGAGGCTGTAGTGGGAAAGGGGGGGATGCAAGAAACCCGGTTTCTGGGTTGTGGGGGTAGAATGGGGGTGCTGTTTTGACCTTGCGGCTATGGATGAACGATCTGTGCAGGCTTATCTCTCCCTAATTCAAGAACTTTTGAACTGTCCCGGTGGGGAGGAAAACGCGATTCTCAACTGTTATCAGGAGTTGGTAGATGAAGCTGACGGTTTGGGCAGATAAAAGAGATAGCTTAACCAAATGACTTTCCCCGGAACTGCGCAATCGCTATCCTGATATTGCTTGGTCAGCCATAGCAGGAATGCGCAATAAGCTAGTGAAGAGATGATTTTACTCTGTATTTGAGGTGTTATTCCGATGATTGCCGATGCTCGTCTACTTAGCCTTAAATTTGTTGCTCTGGGGAT
>JAABSU010000223.1 GCA_011390265.1 Spirulina sp. | reverse complement strand
TAACCCCAAGAACGAGATCAGATCATAGGGGTGCAACTCCACACCCGCCCGCAGCAATTGGTTACAAACCCGTTGGGCGATCGCAGCAGCGGGGGAAAGGGGGGGATCGAGGGGCGTGGGGTAGAGGAATTGTTCAGGGGCGATCGCCAACCCATCTAAATCCTGACTGGGGATTTGCTCCCGCTCCCGCAACACCGTCAGCGCCCCTTTGAGGTAATCGGGGGAATGGGGGCGATCGATGAATAACAGCAGTTGGAGAATATCCTGGGGGATGGCCTTGGCATTTTGGGCGGTGTTGACATCGTAAACGGGGATGTTATGACCCTTGAGGATGGGGGCGAGGCGACTGGTGAGGAAATGGGCTTGTTTGCGTTCCCGGACTAAAATGGCGGCGTTGTAGTCAGGGTTGGCGGTGAGGAGGGCGATCGCCCGTGCTTCAATCTGTTGAACGGTGGCGTAAATATCCGGGGGGTAATGAATTTCTACCCCGGCCCCAATGGGGGCCGGATTGGCATCGGGTTGGGGATCATCTACGGCAACGGGGCGAATGGCTTGGCGGCGGAAGAGTTGGTCAACGGCAACGGTGGCGGTGGTTTCCCAGCCATCGTAAACCCAGCACAGCATTTGATTGGCGGCATTGAGGATCTGCTGGCTGCTGCGGCCCGATTGATCCATCTCGGTGAGGCGATTATTCCCTTCGCAATCCTCGCAAAAATGATTGAAATAGATGGGATCGGCGGGGGTAAAGGTGGAATTGATCGCCTGATTGGGATCGCCTACTCGCACGAGATTGCATTGGCGCTGATCCGGTGTGGTGGCCAGCAGTTCTAACAGTTGGGCTTGGAGGGGGGAAGAATCCTGAGCCTCATCTTCAAAAACGGCAAACACCTGTTCTTGCCACTGTTGCCGCAGGGTTTCCTGTTCGAGAACCCGCAACGCCCCTAAAATCATTTCATCGTAATCGAGGAGTTGGCGCGACTTCATCAAGCGTTGATAACGGTCGTATAACCCGGCGGCGATCGCCAACGTCCCATAGGGATCATCACCATCCGCCGCCGCAACCTGCAACTGCTCCGGCGTTAACCCTGAACTTTTCGCCCCCTGAATCGCCGTATAACCCAAATTCGGCAAGACTTCCGTGCGGAGCACCGACTGCCGCCGCAGCTTTTCCGTCGCCTCCCCATCAAACCCCTGGCCCTGTTGCAACCGTTCGTAGTGATCGGGGTGCGCCTGAATCCATTGCTCCACCACCTGACGGAGGAGGCGATGGCTTTGGTTGGGGGTGATCAACGTCATCCGGGTGAGATCTAAACCGGAGGCTTCGGGATGGCGGGAGGCAATATGGAGGGCCAAACCATGGAGGGTTTGCACCATAAACCCCCCCGTGGGGAGATTTAGCGCCCGTAGGTTTGCCCGAATTTTTTGCTTAATATTCGCCGCCGCTGACCGGGTAAACGTCACCACCACCAACTGCTGGCCACCGTGAAGGCCAAAACGAGCAATGGCGATCGCCGCCCCCACCGCCATACTATGGGACTTCCCCGCCCCCGGCACTGCCGAAACCGCCAACTTTCCCCCCTGCCAATCCGCAAGAGCTTGCTGCCCCGGCCGTAAGTGCGATCGGAGGGCTTGCAACGGCGGCGACAACACAGAATCAGCCATAACCATACCAGGGAGAGCAATCCCCCACCCTACTGAGTGGCCGCTGAATCCGCATCCGCCACCGTATTCTCACTGCTGGGGAGTTCTAGGCAATAGCCCGCCCCGTAAACCGTTTTGATATAGCAGGGATGGCGGGGATCTGGTTCGATTTTGGTGCGGAGGTGGCGGATATGCACCCGGATCGTCTCAATGTCATCGTCGGGATCATAGCCCCAGACTTCTTTGAGGATTTCGCTGGGGGAAACCGTTTGGCCATGGCGTTGGAGCAAGCAATGGAGCAGTTCAAACTCCAAATGGGTGAGCTTCACCGTATCGTTAAACCAAATCGCCTCAAACCGTTCCGGGATCAGCGTTAGGGGGCCATAATTGAGAATTTCGGAATGTTTCGCCGCCTGGGGGATGCGATCGGTACGCCGGAGCAACGCCCGCACCCGCGCTAACATTTCCTCTAATTCAAAGGGCTTCGTCAGATAGTCATCCGCTCCCGCGTTAAAACCTCCGACTTTATCCTGGGTTTGATCCAGAGCGGTGAGCATTAAAACGGGGATATCGGTGGTGCGGGGATCGCGGCGTAGACGTTGGCAAACGGTAAAGCCGTCTACCTTGGGCAGCATCAGGTCAAGCAAAATCAAATCCGGTTGGAGTTGAACAGCCAGGGCTTGGCCTTTAATACCATCACTGGCGAGGCTGACATCATAGCCAGCCATCTCCAAATTAATGGAGACCAGTTCAGAAATTGCGGGATCATCATCAATGACCAGGATTCGGGGCATGACCTACGGGAACATCGTTAGGGATTTATTACGGTTCACTAAGAACTGTAGAGTTAAGTGAATGAATGTCCTGATTATACGCGCTAATCCCGCATCTACTCGAATGGGTTAGAGATTTTTGACAGCCGCGCCCAAGGCTGCTGATGGCCGCATCCGCTCAGACTCCAGATTGGCGTTTTATACTGCAATTAAGTTCGGGAGATACGCGCTGGCGTACCGATCCGCATTAGCGTACCGCGTACCCCTCGCCCTCCTGCCGGATTAAGGGCATAACCACACCACTTTTGCGTTAAAAAGAGCTATTAACCCCTAGGGTTCATCTTCCGGTGGTGAGGCGGGGGGATCTGATCCAAAAAACTGGCAAATAATCCTGAATGTGACCTAGATCACCCCGTACAATAGAATGGGATTGTCTCCCCTCAATGATGCCCTCCATTATTCCGCGTCCATTGAAGCTGACTCATTTCTGTAGGTCTATCCCTCCCCCTGTCCCTTGATGGCCGAGTTTACTGCTTTCCCTTCGCCCGAAACTGCGGATATTTTGATTGTGGATGACACGCCCCACAATCTACGGTTACTCTCATCCATGTTGATGCGCAAAGGGTATAAAGTTCGTAGCGTCCTCAGTGGTGAGATGGCGCTGAAGGCTTCCCAGGTCTCGCCGCCGGATTTGGTGCTCCTGGATATCAATATGCCTCGGATGGATGGTTATGAGGTTTGTCAACGCCTTAAGGATAGCGATGTCACTCGACATATTCCGGTGATTTTCATCAGTGCCCTCAGCGATGTGGTGGATAAGGTGAAGGCCTTTGGGGTGGGGGGAGCGGATTATATTTCTAAACCGTTTCAGTTTGCGGAAGTGCTGGTGCGGGTGGAGCATCAGTTACATTTGCTCTATTTACGCCGTGCTCTGGAGAGTCAAAACCAACGGTTAGAGCAGGAGATTCGCGATCGCATCCTGATCGAGAAAGCCCTCCAAGACTCGGAGGCGGAATTAATGGCCCTGTTTGCGGCCATGAATGACATGATCTTGGTATTCAACGGCGAAGGGGTCTGTCAAAAGGTCGCCCCCACCAAGTTTAACCACGCCCGGTTTACGGCCAATCACGATGAAAACCGCTATTCTTTGGCGGATTTCGTCAATCCCGATCAGGTGGATCAATACCTGGCAACGATCCGGGAGGTGTTACAGACCCAAAAAACCACCACCATTGAATATGCTTTCAATGCCACGGATTTACCCCTAGGGCCAAATCCGGTGACAGAGCCAGAAGCCGAATCAGCAACAAATACGCGCTGGTTTTCCGCGAATATTTCCCCCCTCTCCCAGGATTTGGTGATTTGGGTGGCGCGGGATATCACCGCCAGTAAAGAGGCAGAAGTGGCACTCCGAGATGAGCAGGCCCGCTCCGAGCAACTGCTGCTCAATATTCTCCCCGCCCCCATCGCCCAACGCCTCAAGGCCCAAACCCATACGATCGCCGATAGTTTTGACAATGTAACCGTGGTTTTTGCGGATTTGGTCAATTTCACCCAACTTTCGACGGAACTCTCCTCGACGGAGTTGGTGGAAATTCTCAACACAATTTTTTCAGAGTTTGACTATCTAGCGGCTCGCCATGGTTTGGAAAAAATCAAAACCATCGGGGATGCCTATATGGCGGTGGCGGGTTTGCCCAATCTTTGCGATGACCACGCGGCGCGGGTGGCGCGGATGTCTTTGGATTTGTTGGATTATGTGGATCAGTTCAATGCCGAAACGGGTCAAAGTTTTGCGCTGCGGATTGGCTTAAATACGGGGCCGGTGGTGGCGGGGGTGATTGGCGTGACGAAGTTTGGCTATGACCTCTGGGGGGATACGGTGAATGTGGCTTCCCGGATGGAGTCCCAGGGTCAAGCGGGGCAGATTCAAGTCACCCAAGCCACCTATGAGCATCTCCGCCATGAGTTTAATTTGGAGCCACGGGGGGAAATTACGGTGAAGGGGAAGGGCAAGATGAATACCTATTGGTTGGTGCGATCGCCCATCGCGCCCTGATCACGGGTTTAAATACTGCTGCGTTGCTTCAATAATCGGCTCCATATCGAAATTATCGTTATGGTATTGGAGAATTTTTTGTAAATTTGCCTGCTCAGGGGGAATCTGGGCAATGAGTTGGTTGACTTGGGTGTCATAGCAGAGGATTGCCGCTTGGTAGAGGGCTTCGATCCAATCGCCGGGCATCACCCCTAAATCCTCCGCTGTCAATGTTTTGGGGGGTGGGGTGGCAATATCGGGGGCTGTGGTTTCATACTCGTACATCAACCCCAACACATCCGCCAACTTTTGGAACAGTTCCTGCTCTGGACAGGGTTTGCTGAGGAATTGATCACAGCCGGCCTCAAGAGCCTTGTTCCGGTCTTGGGGGAAAACGCTGGCGGTGATGGCAATGATTGGGGTGTAGGTGTGGTGTTCTAGCTCCTGCTCGCGGATTTGGCGGGTGGCGGTAAAGCCATCGACCTCTGGCATTTGTAGATCCATGAGGATGACATCGGGGTGCTCGGCTCGCCATTGGGCGATCGCCTCCGCCCCCGTGGTAGCCTGCACCGCCTCAAACCCGACGAGGGCCAACAGTTGCACCAAAAACAGCCGATTGGCCTCGTGATCATCCGCCACCAACACCTTCACGGGCGGTTGTCCCGGTGTTAATCTCACAACCCGCTGGTTGGATTCAAACATCTCCACGGGGGCAAGTTCTGTGGCCATCATGGGTAGAACCACACAGAAGGTACTGCCTATATTGGGGGCACTGGTGAGCATGATCCTGCCCTGGAGCAATTCCACAAACCGTTGGGTAATCGTTAACCCCAAACCAGTACCATCGGGGTTCATCGTCCCCGCTTGGGTCTGCTCGAAGGCTTCAAAAATCCGTTCTTGATCCGCTGGGTCAACACCAATGCCGGTATCTTCCACCGCGAAGGCAATGGGGGTACTCACGCCCATGGCGGCGCTGACACCGATCGCCTCAGGGTTATTCACCATGGCTTGACGAGTGACCCGCAACGTCACCCCCCCCTGACTGGTGAACTTAATCGCATTCCCCACTAAATTCACCAAAATTTGCCGCACCTTGCCGCCATCCGTGAGGACGAAGGGGGGGAGATCCGGGGCCATCTCGACGGTGAGGGTAATGCCTTTGGCGATCGCCCGTTGATAGAGCAACCCATAGACCGCATCCACGAGATGGGGTAAATCAATTGGTTGAATATCCACTGTTAAC
>JAABSU010000222.1 GCA_011390265.1 Spirulina sp. | reverse complement strand
CCGATCAATGAATACCGGGATCAAATCGGCAAACGCCCCCCTTTGGCGACGGTGGAATTGATCTGGCTGCCCTATGCTGGCCCGGCTCATCTGGTGGCGGGCTTTGTCCATCCCCCCACGGAGCAATTTATTCAGGGTGCTTTGGCGTTGCGGGGGGTGAAGGATTATACGTTGGTGAAGGGTTTGGAGGGGAGTTGTGATCTACCGCGCGATCGCACGGCCATTATCAGTTATAGCGATGCTGAACAGTCGGAACCCCAACGGCTGAAGCTCCACAGTCGGGATTATGATTTGGGGGGGAAGGAGGTTCCGTTGGTGACGGAGGCGGATGTGGTGGGGGGCATCTTGGCGACGCTGAAGGGGGAGCCGGGGGATTATCAACAGGCGGCGATCTGGAATGGGGGGTTTTATCTCTGGCGGTGTGGGGTTTCGTCTTCTTTAACCGCAGGTTTGGCTATAGCGGAAGACCTCCTCACCAATGGCACAGCCGCCGCCCAATTGGCTCAGATCCGCAACAGTGCGGTATGGGCATAAAACCCCCAATCTAACCATCTGAGATTAGGGCAAAAATGCCCATTATTCCCCAACTGCTCACAAGTTTCCCTGGCTGGCAATATTTCTCAAAATGCCGGAAACCTTTGAAAACAGGTCGTTTGAGATACTTCCTGAGGGCAAGAGTTGAGACTATTGGGTTAGGATCATGACCGGATTGTCAAACCTCCGGCTCTACAGGGAGCTTTCCCGTAAGATTAAAAGAGCAATGCTCTCCCCTCTTTTGTTGGTGGTTGATCTATGGCGGAACTCAAACTCCGTATCCATGTTGAAGGTAGCCCAGAACGAGTTCTCAACCTCACCCACGGGGAGTTGGTGATCGGTCGATTGCCAGAATGCGATCTCTGTTTACCCTTCTCTGAAGTTTCCCGCCACCATAGTCGGATTTATCAAGACCGAGATGGGCGGTGGATGATTGAAGATTTGGGGAGCACCAATGGCACCGTCGTCAATCAAGTGCTGATCCAGGGGCCTCAAGCCCTCCAAAACAATGATGCCATTCAGGTGGGCAACACCTTTCTGATGGCGTATATCAGTCAATTAATCACGGCGAAACGGACGCAAAATGTTTCGGGTGGGCGGACGATCCTCCGGAGCGCGGAGGAATTGCAACAGCAATGGCTCCAAATGGATCTGACCGATGAGACATTTAGCACCCAACAGCGGATGATCGCCCGCCTGCAATATCTGGTGGAAATCTCCAAGGGCCTCAGTTCAGCGGAATCCATCGATGCCATTTTTGAAAAAGTTCAGACGATTATTTTTAAAGAACTGAATGAAATTCAGCGGTTAGCCCTCTTGGTGGATGTGGAGGGTAATGGCACATTACGCCTTGTGGATGCGGCGGCCCGCTATGCGGTGAATCCTTCGGAAACCCATAGCCAAAGCTGGATTAGTCGCAGTATTTGTAAGCGGGTTTTTGATGAAAAGGTGGCGATTAAAACCGTTGATGCCCAGGAGGATCAGCGGTTTGAAGGGGAAAATAGTATTTTGTCGAAGGGGATTCGTGGGGCCTTGGCTGTGCCGTTGTGGGATAAAAATCAGGTGGTGGGGGTGCTCTATGCTGATGCCAGTTTACGGCTGAAGGAATCGGTGGATGCAGCGGAAGATGAGGAAGACCTCAGCTTTTTCTCGACGTTGGCGAATTTGGTGGCCTACAGTGTGCAGCGGTGGCTACTACGGCGCAAACTCCAGGGGGAAGAACGGATTCGCCAACAGTTGGAGCGGTATCATTCTCCGGCGGTGGTGCAGCAGTTGATTTCCGTGGGGGCGGTGGATCACGGCCGGATTAAGCCCATTGAAGCGGATATTAGTATTATTTTTGCCGATATTGTCGGGTTTAGTGCGATGTCGGAGCGGATGACTCCGACGCAAATTGCCGAGATGCTCGATCGCTTTTTTGAGGAAATGTTGCAGTTTGTCTTTGCCATGGGGGGGACGCTGGATAAATTTATTGGCGATTGCATCATGGCGTTTTTTGGCGCACCGGAACCCCAGGAAGATCACGCCGATCGCGCTGTACGGGCGGCCCTGGGAATGCTCAAACGTTTAGATCAACTCAATGCGGTGAATACCTGGGAGCAACCCCTCGAACTCCATGTGGCGATCAATAGCGGTAAGGCGGTGGTGGGGGATGTGGGGAGTTCTCAACGGGTGGACTATACGGTGTTGGGGGCGACGGTGAATTTAGCCTCACGGATGGAGGGGATTTGTCCGTCGGGTGAATGTGTGATTTCCGGGGATACCTATCACCGTCTTTCCAAGTCAGAGGGCTTTTTTTTGTTGGGCGATCGCACCTTCAAAGGCATTGACCGCCCCGTCCCCGTCTACCAAACCCGCCGCCGTAAACCCACCATTCAACGGCCCCTCTAACCCGATTCCCTCCTATGGGACAATGGGGGCTGATCCTTCCCCCTTCCCACTTCCCACTTCCTACTCCATCCCCCTATGCCTCCTGTGGAAACCCCCTCTGATGTTACGGAAATGCGGCGCGATCGCGAACCCCTGATCAGTTTAGCCCTCTACTCCGGGTTGAAATGGTCTGTCATTGCCCCCATGTTTAACGTTTATTTCCAGGGGCGCATCCACAATGTCGAGCGCGTTCCCCGCTCCGGCCCCTTAGTCGTGGTATCTAACCATGCCAGTTATTTTGATCCCCC
Organism: Spirulina sp.; assembly: GCA_011390265.1. Taxonomy (GTDB): domain Bacteria; phylum Cyanobacteriota; class Cyanobacteriia; order Cyanobacteriales; family Spirulinaceae; genus Spirulina. The sequence goes on along the minus strand of JAABSU010000222.1, from coordinate 2,993 downwards.
CCTCCTGGCCACCGCCCTCCAGCGGCCCGTGGCCTTCATGGCCAAGGAAGAACTGTTTAAAATTCCCATCTTTGGCCCAGGCATTGCCCTCTACGGAGCCTATCCCGTGAACCGCAAATCCGCCGATCGCAGCGCGATCAAATCGGCGATCAAATCCAGTCATCAGGGTTGGGCCGTGGGCATTTTCATCCAAGGCACGCGCACCCCCGATGGTCGTGTCACGGAACCCAAGCTGGGGGCGGCGATGTTGGCGGCTAAACTCAATGCCCCATTACTTCCTGCCAGTCTTTGGGGTACGGAAAATATTTTGGTGAAAGGTTCCTCCTGGCCCCGGCCGGTTCCCGTCACGATTCGGGTGGGAGATGTCTTGCCGCCGCCGGCCTCCAGTAAGCGGGCGGATCTCGAAGCAACGACGGCGTTATGTACGGAAAAAATTAACGTCCTCCATAGCTTGGGGCGTTAGGCCCTAGGCCCCATCGCTCCTCGCTGCGATTATGCCCCGGAACCATTGGGTCAGGCGATCACCAAAGGCCGTCAGGGAATATTCCTGCTCTGCTTGGGTTCGGCATTGCTGGCGATCGATCTCGTCGAGACGGGCGATCGCCCCCACCAGGCCCGCCACCTGATCCGGCTCCACCAACCAACCCGTCTCCCCATCCCGAACAATCTCCGCCGGCCCACCCCGGTCATAACTAATCACCGGCACGCCACAGGCCAACGCCTCAATGGCCACATTGCCAAAAGCCTCCATCCAACGATGGGTCATCAACAAGGCGCGAGCTTCTCGCAGGCCCGCCTGGAGAGCATCCGTGCTCAGAAAACCCCGATAATCCAGAGGCGCATCGGGGTAGCGGCGCTGAATATCCTGCCAATAATCGGCATCCTGAATTTTGCCAAAAATCATCAACGGTATTCCCAACTGATCCACCACCGCCACTGCATCCTCCAAGCCCTTTTCCGGCGCAATTCGGCCCATCCAAGCTAAGGCCGGCCCCGGCTCTTGACAAAACTGATAACGGTTCAAATCTAACCCCCCAAACAGGCAAGTATAGGGAGCCTCTGGATGAAAAGTAGCGGCTTGGTTGTGGGCACAAAAGGCCACCGTGCCAGGAAACTGGGCCATGACCGCTAAAACGACCTGATCAATAGCTGTAATTAACGATGCCATACTCACCCAATGGGCAATGGGGGTGGTGAAGAAAGGGGTCAGGTAAAAGGGCAGCCAATCAAAGGCAAAATTGACAATCAGATCATAATCTTCCTGTACTTTGCGCCCATAGTCCCACATATTGCTCAAGACGGCATTTTCGGGCAACTGAATTAGGGCATCTCGGCTTTGATTTTGAGCAATCGGTTGGAATTGACCGGGGATTTCAACAAGGGGAAATCCGTCTAAAACCGAGCCTTGGGGGGCAACAACTGTAATCCGATGACCCCGTTGTTTTAGAGACTTGGCTGTGTTTAAAAGACTTAATTCAACACCACCCCCTAAACCAGAACCCAAGGGGCCAACAGGGGTAGAAATTAAGAGGATTTTCCAAGAATTTTCGAGCATATTATTCGCGGCAGGGTAGCAACAAGAACATGAACAGGAAGCAGTCTGTTCTTTCTTTAAAATATTCTATGATCTTAACGGGAGAAGTGACCAAAAACCGAGGTCTAAAGCTTTATTTTTCTAGGACGGCTTGTGAAATACAACGAGAGGAAGGGCATTGGCCTCCTCAAGCTCAAGAGCACCCACGACCTGCATTGCTAGCCCACAGCCTTAAAAAGTATCGGCGGTGCAAAATCTGCCCTCCCATCAGAGCAAACCCCCTACAATAAAATCGCCCCCCCTCCCGGCTGCTTATGCCCAAGCCTGCGGTCATCATTTTTAGTAGCCTGCTGCTGCCCCCCTCCCAAACCTTCATCCGCGATCCGGCGGAGATGCTCCAAGCCTTCACGCCCTACTATGTGGGATCACGGCGGGTGAATGGGTTGGCGTTGCCGGGCGATCGCACCTTCGTCATTAATCCCGGCAATCCCTGGGGCAAACTCCAAGAACAAATCTTTAAACTCAACGCCTTTGCTCCCTCCCTCGATCGCCACCTGCAAACCCTCAAACCCCTACTCATTCACGCCCAATTTGGCCTCAGCGGTGCGTTAATTTTGCCCTGGGTGGAGCGGCTCAACCTGCCCCTGATCGTCCATTATCGGGGCGCAGATGCCACCCTTGACCCCAACGCCGCCCGCTACACCTCCCTCAACCAATGGGTCTATGCCCGCCGCCTGCCCCGCCTGCAACAGCGCACCCATCTCTTCCTCACCGTTTCCGACTTTATCCGCCAACGCCTACTGGCCCAAGGCTTCCCCCCCGCAAAAATCCGCACCCATTACCATGGTGTTGATGTCGATCGCTTTCAACCCGATCCCCACATCCCCCGTGAGCCGGTGGTTTTGTTTGTGGGGCGGCTGACGGCGAAAAAAGGGGTGAATGTGCTACTCAAGGCCATGGCTCAGGTTCAGGCCCATTGCCCCGCTGCCCAGTTGGTGATCATTGGTGATGGCCCCCTACGCCCCGCCCTCGAAGCCACGGCCCAAGACGAACTCAGCCATTATCAATTCCTCGGCGTTCAGCCGCCGGACGTAGTGCGGGCTTGGATGAACCGCGCCCAAGTGCTAGCGGCCCCCAGCATTACCGCCGCAACCGGGGATGCGGAAGGGTTGCCCAATGTGGTACAGGAGGCCCAAGCCATGGGGCTGCCGGTGGTGAGTACGTTTCATGCCGGAATTCCCGAAGCGGTGATCCCCCACCAAACCGGCTTTTTAACCCCAGAGCAGGATCACGACGGTTTAGCCCATTACCTGCTCCAACTCTTGCAGGATCGGGATCTCTGGCAACGGTTGAGCTTGGGGGGGCGATCGCACATGGTCGCCCAATTCAACCGCGCCCGCCAAACAGAGCAGTTAGAGGCCATTTATCGGGAGGTTTTAGCGGGGAACCGCTAAGGGAT
>JAABSU010000221.1 GCA_011390265.1 Spirulina sp. | reverse complement strand
CCTACTTGCCGGTACAGGAGGACGGCTTGATCAATTTAGAGGATCTCGCCGCCGCCATCCGCCCCGATACAATCCTCGTCTCAATCATGGCCGCCAACAATGAAATTGGCGTGGTTCAGCCCTTGGCGGCAATTGGCAACCTCTGCCATCAGCGGGGCGTACTCTTCCACACCGACGCGGCCCAAGCCCTGGGCAAAATTCCCCTCAATGTCGAGGCGATGAATATTGATTTAATGTCCATCACCGCCCATAAACTCTACGGCCCGAAAGGCATTGGGGCGCTCTATGTGCGACGACGGAACCCCAGAGTTAACCTTGCCCCCCAACTCCACGGCGGCGGCCAAGAAGGGGGGATGCGATCGGGAACCCTCTACACTCCCCAGATTGTCGGGTTTGGGGCAGCGGTAGCTTTGGGGATGGAATTAATCGACTCAGAAGCGCAGCGGTTGGGGGAGTGGCGCGATCGCCTCTGGAACCAACTCCAACCCTTGGGGGGTATCACCCTCAACGGCCACCCCCAAGCCCGCCTACCGGGCAACCTCAACATCACCATCGACGGCGTGGACGGCCCAACCCTACTCAGCGAACTCCAGCCCCACATCGCCCTCTCCTCCGGTTCCGCCTGCTCCAGCCATCCCCCCCGGCCCTCCCATGTGTTGCAGGCCTTGGGGCGTAGTCCCGCTGAAGCCGCTGCCTCCCTACGGTTGGGCTTGGGGCGGGGTACGACAGTTGAGGAAATAGAGGAGGCGATCGCCCGCCTTCGTCACACCATCACCACCCTCCGCCAAACCAACCGCAGCAATTCTGAACAAAAGCCAAAGGATAGTCTATAATGCGATCGTGAGCGTGCGTCCAACCCCCCTGGAATAATGCCGGGTTATCCAGAGGTCAAGGGCGACGCATCACCAGCAAGCTTTCCAGACAGTCAAGAGCACAGGCTCTGTCTCACCTGAACCTACTCCCAGTTGTCAATTTTCGGGAAAGCGGCTTGGGAAAAGCCGTCCCAACCCTGGCAAAACTAGGGCTTATCGTTGAACGCTGCGATGCTGTTCAACATCAGCCTAAACGGATTCAACCCTGTCCCTATGGGCAGTTGTTGGATCAAGCTTCCACTCCATTCCCAGCCCCTTGTGGCCGTTGCGAGGGAATTTTGAGCGGCAGTGGCCAGTGGTCTTCCTGAGGGCTTGAACAAACCTTGTGATTCTCTCAACATCGCTTTGAGCGCGAGTCGCCAGCGAGTGGGATATTTAGAAAATTTTCACCGTCCATGTTGACATTGGAGAAACCACAGGACTGTTTGGACTTCTTAGGAGTATGACCAACCCATGCCACGGGTTTAAGGGTTGTGTTTCGGCTTTAAATTCCATCTCGGACGCGATTCTTTAGATCTTAGTCAACAGCGATTTCTTCCTTCATTGCCGAATATATTTTCTCAGCCTCGCGTTGTTGTCAATTCAACAATTCAACGCACCTTGAAGAAATCAAGTTGATGATAATCTCAGGAACTCACGATCTGACCCCGTTATTTTGGCTCATTTTGCCCCCGCTGCGATTTTTTTGGGGCTATTTTCCCTAAAAAATCCAATTTTTCCTTTTCGCTCATCCTCGTCAGATTCTGAAAGCCGGCACAGAGCCGATGTCTGCCAGATTCCGCGAGCAGCATTAAACGTTTCGAGGAGCTTGCATGCCTAAGCAGATTATTATTGCCGAACAACATCAGATAGCGGCTGTTTTTAGCGAAGATCAAATTCAAGAATTGGTGGTTTCCACCGGTACTCAACAGGTCAGTGACATTTATGTGGGTACGGTGGAAAATGTCTTACCCGGCATTGATGCGGCCTTCGTCAATATTGGCGATAGTGAACGGAACGGCTTTATGCACGTTACCGATTTAGGCCCCCTGCGGCTACGGCGCAGTGCAGCGGCGATTACCGAACTGTTGGCCCCCCAACAGAAGGTTTTAGTCCAGGTGATGAAGGAGCCAACGGGCAATAAAGGCCCCCGATTAACGGGGAATATCAGCCTGCCGGGCCGTTTCCTCGTTCTCATCCCCTACGGCCGGGGCGTTAATTTGTCCCGCCGCATTGAAAGTGAAGCGGAGCGGAGTCGGCTGCGGGCTTTGGCGGTGTTAATCAAACCGGCGGGGATGGGGATTTTAGTCCGCACCGAAGCGGAAGGTAAAGACGAAGATGCGATCATTGAAGATTTAGATTACCTGCTCAAACAGTGGGAATCGATCCAGGTTCAGGCCAACTCTGCCCGGCCGCCGATGTTACTCAACCGCGATGATGATTTTATCCAGCGGGTGCTGCGGGATATTTATACGGCGGATGTGAATCGGATTGTGGTGGATTCGGCTTCAGCGGTGAAACGGGTCAAGCAGCATTTAATGAATTGGAGTGGGGGCAAATCTCCGGAAGGGGTGTTGATTGATCACCATCGCGATCCGGAACGTACCCATCGCCTCCCCATTTTGGACTTTTTCCGCGTCAATGCGGCGATCCGCGAAGCCCTCAAGCCCCGCGTGGATCTACCCTCCGGCGGCTACATCATCATCGAACCCACAGAAGCCCTGACGGTGATTGATGTCAACTCCGGCTCCTTTACTCGCTCTGCCACCTCCCGGGAAACGGTGCTGTGGACAAACTACGAAGCAGCCACGGAAATTGCCCGCCAAATGCGTCTGCGCAATGTGGCCGGTGTGATTGTGGTGGACTTCATTGATATGGATTCCCGCCATGATCAGTTGGCCCTCCTGGAGCATTTCACCAAAGCCCTCGCTGCGGATAAGGCTCGCCCCCAAATTGCCCAACTCTCTGAACTGGGCTTAGTGGAGTTAACCCGTAAACGCCAAGGGCAAAATCTCTATGAATTGTTTGGGGAAGAATGTCCCCACTGTGGTGGCTTGGGCCATTTGGCTCGTCTGCCGGGGGAAACGGATAACAGCCCCCTCGAACGCCTCACTCCGACGGTTTCCGCCACCCCTACCACAGTGAGCAAAACCCCACGGATTTTGGAACGGAAGGAGGAAGAGCCGGAACTCAGTTTTGAGCCGGAAGAAAGCCCAACCCCTCTAGATCTGATCAACCATCCCAGCTACCAAGACCCTGGCGGCAACAATAACCGCCGTCGCCGTCGCCGTCGCCTCGGGGAAAGCGAAACCACCCCCAACACCACCCCCAGCACCACCACCACCACTAGCACCACCACCACTACCGGGAAGCATAAACCTCGCCTCAGTAGTCGCAATGGGGAGTTGGAGAAAGAACCCAATGGGGCGGCGATTGTGGAGCGATCTACGCCGAAGGATGAGCCGGAGGCGATCGCCAGCCAACGCACCGACAAACTAAGGACATCCCCCGAGGCCGATAGCCGTGAACCCATCCGCGCAGCGGATAGCCCGCCCCTCGGCTCCCGTCGGATTGCTCGCCGTGAGCATACCCCCATGGAAAAAATCACGGTTTCCATGACTCCCTTAGAGCAGGAGCTTTATGCCTTAATGGGCATCTCTCCCTTGGTGCGAGTGGAAGGAGAGGTTAAAGATCCTAAATCGGTGTTGGTTTCGGTGACGGATACCATGGCGACAGGTGTTGAAGACGTTGAAAACCTTGGGAATGTTGAGATCGTTGAGATCATTAAGGGCGTTGAGGAGAAGTTAACAACGGAGCCAACACCCATTCCTACCCCCGTTAAAGTAGTGGAAAAGGAGGTTCCGCCGGAGGTACAACCGGAAACACCACCAGAACCCAAATTGGTTTTGGCTAATCCTGAACCGGCCAACCCTGAACCGGCCGTGTCAACGCCAAAACCCCAGAAAAAAATCAGTGAGCCAGAGGCCATTGATGTGACGGCAAACCGCCGCCGCCGCCGTCGTTCTTCGGCTCAGAGTTCCTAACCATGACGTTGCCCCCTGCTGACCCGATCGCTGGTGTGGATGAGGTGGGGCGGGGGGCCTGGTGGGGGCCGGTGGTGGCGGCAGCAGTGCTGATGACACCGGCTCAGGGGGAGCAGTTACAGGCTCTGGGGGTGCGGGATAGTAAGCAATTGTCGGCGCGACGGCGATCGCACCTTGCCGCCCTCATTCCCACCTTGGCCCTCGATGTCCAAATTGCCTACGCCACCCCCCGCACCATTGACCGCTGCAATATCCGCCAAGCCTCTCTAGACGCGATGGGGCGGGCGGTTCGTCGTTTGCACCCCATCCCTAGCCATTGTTTTGTGGATGGGGCAGACCTATTGCCGGATTTGGGAATTCCGCAAACGGCCTTAATTAAAGGGGATCAGCAACAGGTGGCGATCGCCGCCGCCAGCATTATCGCCAAAGTCTGGCGGGATACCCTTTGTATTCGTTTAGATGACCGCTATCCCGGCTATGGCTTTGCTGCCCATAAAGGCTATGGCACGGGCCAACACCGGGAGGCGTTGGCCCGTCAGGGCTTAACGCCCCTCCATCGTCGTTCTTTCCGCCCTTGTCGAGAACAGCATAACGAGTTGTCGAACGGATAGGCGTGGGGGCGAAAAATTTTTGTGCCTCCGGCAGGCTTACGCCAACGCCCCTACATTTTTTATTCCCGGCTCACACCATCCTCCCGCGCCGCTTGGGTCACAGCCGCAGCAACAGCGGTGGCGACGCGATCGTCAAACACTGAGGGAATAATATGCTCGGCAGTCACCTCCTGGGGGGGAATCAGGGAGGCGATCGCACTGGCCGCCTCTAAACACATCCGGCTTGTGATTTCCTTGGCACGACAATCCAGCGCCCCTCGGAAAATGCCGGGGAAGGCGAGGACGTTGTTGATTTGGTTCGGGTAGTCACTGCGGCCCGTGGCCATCACCGCCACCATGCCCCGCAACAATTCCGGTTGGATTTCGGGGATCGGGTTGGCCATCGCAAAGATAATCGGGTCAGAGTTCATGGTTTTAACCATGTCCGGCGTGAGCACCCCTGGCACACTTAAGCCCACAAACACATCGGCCCCTTTGAGGGCGGTGGCGAGGGTTCCTTGTTCCTCGACAGCAAACTCCCGTTTTTCCGGCGTGAGGTCGGTGCGATCGCTTGATAAAATCCCCTCAGAATCACACATCAAAAGGGTTTTCGCCCCCGCCAACCGAATTAAACGGGCCACCGCCACACCGGCCGCCCCCGCCCCATTAAAGACCATCTTCACCTCATCGATCGGTTTATTGACCACCTTGAGGGCGTTGTAGAGGGCCGCCAATGTGACGATCGCCGTGCCATGTTGATCATCGTGGAAGACGGGAATATCTAACTCTGCCCGCAGCCGTTTTTCAATTTCAAAACAGCGGGGGGAGCTAATATCCTCCAAATTCACCCCGCCAAAGACCGGGGCGATATGCTTGACGGTTTGAATAATTTCCTCGGTGTCCTGGGTGGCGAGGCAAATGGGAAAGGCATCCACGCCGCCAAACTCCTTAAACAGCAGGGCCTTCCCCTCCATCACCGGCAAAGCCGCCTCCGGCCCCAAATTCCCCAACCCTAAAACGGCACTGCCATCACTGACGATCGCCACCATATTACTTTTCACCGTCAAGGCGAACACTTGAGGGGGGTCGGCGGCGATCGCCTTACAAATCCGCCCCACCCCTGGGGTGTAGGCCATGGCCAGGCTGGATTGATCCGTTAAACTAATCCGTCCTTCCACACAAATTTTGCCGCCGCGATGGAGGTCGAAGGTGCGATCGAACACCTTCAAGACACTAATTTCATCCAACGCCTTGATCGCCGCCACAATCTGATCTGCATGTTCTGTGCTGGAGGCATCGACGACAAACTCCCGAATCGAACGGGTACGGTTTTGATCCACGAGATGAATGTGGCCAATATTGCCCCCCATCGTGGCGATCGCATTCGTCACCGCCGCC
>JAABSU010000220.1 GCA_011390265.1 Spirulina sp. | reverse complement strand
TGGGCCCTTTGCCAGTGCATCGGAGGCCCAGGAGTCCAGTCCCGGTTATATCGAAGACCTCAAGGAAGAAGGGGCCCAGGGCATCCGTACCGCGATCAAACAGATGAAGCCCAGTAACTTAACCATTGACGACTCCTTGGGGGAGATCATGGATCCTGAGACAATCCCCGCTCTCAGTGGTCATTTATTTGTACGGGGATAAGGCGTTGTAACTACGGGCGAGGTGGGGGCTGGGATTCCCTTAACTGTGGGCCGTGAGCCAATCGAGAATCAGGGATATGACTGTTTGTGGTGTTTCCCAGGGTAAAAGGTGGGCAGTATTGGGGAAGCAATGCCAATCACAATGGGGCAGGGCCGCCGCCGTTTCTCGGCTGGCGGCGGCGGTGATGTGAACATCTTCTGCCCCCGCTACCATGAGCGCGGGCATTGTTAATTGGGGTAGATCCGCTAAACGGTTATACCCCTGCTGGAGGGCGGTGTTGAGGGCGCGGTGGGCGTGGCGACTGGTGCGGAGATAGGCGGCCGTGCCAGATTGGGCGAGGTAGCGGTAGGGGGTGGGTTGTTGTTGGTGGATGAGGTGGCGCAGGAGCGATCGCCCCCCGAAGGTATTAATATTCCACTGCCAGCCGGGTTTAAGGCTGTTCAACAGAGCTGCGATCCCCGTAGCCGCCAATTCCCAACCGGAAACCGGGGGGTGTTTGCCCCGAGGCCGGGCGGCGGTGGCAATCAGGATTAGGCCTGGGTAGCGATGGGGCGATCGCAATGCCAATTCCATCGCTAAAATCCCCCCCAAAGACCAGCCCAAGAGGAAACAGCGTTCAATGCCTTCCCGATCGAGTAACGCTTCTAAATCTGCCACATGAGCTGCCATCGGAAAGGGTTCCCGAACTTGGCTATGGCCGTAACCCCGTAGATCCGGGGCGAGGGTGCGGTAATGGGGGGCGAGGGCGGTGGTAAATACCTCCATCGCTTGCCCAGAGCCGGGATGGCCATGGAGACAGAGGATGGGAAAGCCTTGGCCCTGACGTTCCACATGGAGGGAGATCGGTTGAATCATGGGGGGGACAATTGGGGAAATGGCCAGGGGGGCGATCGCCTCTCCCCATTCTCGCTTAAATTAAATTTTGATGGTGAATCCATTCAGGCGATCGCCCTTTCTGCTCCTCTGGCTCAAAAGGCAACTCCAGAAAATGATAGGATGAACGCTCCCCCTTTGCCTATTCGTAAAGCTTTTACAAAACACCGTGATGAAGACGCAAAATTTCGCCCTGTTTACTGCCACATTGCTTTTAGTCTTAGGCTCCAATTATCTCATGCCCGATAGTAGCGAGGGGAAAGTGGGCAGCCACCTCACCCCGACCACCCTCGTCCCTGAAACTCCCGTCGCCCCAAGTCTATTCGCCATGGTCTACGCCGCCGGCATCAGCGATCTCAGAACCCAACGCCCCGAACTGATCCCCCTGCAAGATTAGCAGCGAACTTTGCCCAATTTTGGCTGATATGAAATCCGCTTAGTTAATGTAGGGGCGTTGGCGTAAGCCTGCCGGAGGCACAAAAATTTTTCGCCCCTACGCTGATGAATTCTATACAACCAGTCCTACCCTCTAAAGCCCCTCGCCCACCCTGGGAGAGGGGTTTGGGGTGAGGGTTCAAGCAAAGTGACTCAACAACGGTGCAGCCCCCAATAACGTCCGGGTGTAGGGGTGTTGGGGGTTGGTAAACAGTTCTTCCGTCGGCCCCATTTCGACAATTTTGCCCCCCTGCATCACCGCAATGCGATCGCACAAAAACCGCGCCACCCAAAGATCATGGGTGATGAATAGATAGGTGAGGTTAAATTCCCCCTGGAGATCCCGCATCAGATCCAAAACCTGCGTCTGTACCGTGGCATCGAGCATACTCACCGGCTCATCACAGATCAGTAACTGGGGTTGAGTAATTAAAGCACGGGCGATCGCCACCCGTTGCTGTTGCCCCCCCGAAAGCTCACGGGGAAAGCGATCCACATAATCCGCTACGGGGGTGAGGCCCACCCGCTCCAAGAGTGCAGCCACCTGTTTTTGTACCATCTCCCCTTGGGCTAAACCGTGAATCAGCAGCGGATCAGCAATACTCTGGCCCACCGTCATTAAGGGATTCAAGCAAGCCAAAGGATCTTGAAAAATCATCTGCATTTGCCGCCGTAGCGGCCGCAGTTGGTTAGGGGTGAGGGTGGTAATATCCTGGCCGTTCAATTCCACCGTTCCCCCCGTGGGGCGCACCAACTGCAAAATCGTCCGGGACAGCGTACTTTTCCCACAACCGGATTCCCCCACCAAGCCAAACACCTCTCCCCGATACAGCTCAAAACTGACATCATCCACCGCTTTAATCACCGGGGCCGTTTTCCCCGAAAACCACTGCTCCAACAAACTCGATTCAAGGCTGTAGTGTTGTTGTAAATGGCTAACCCGCAACAGGGGAACAGGGGCGGTTTCCGGTTCCGGTTCGGGGGTTTGTAGAGCTTGGATATGGAGGGCAGCTTCGAGGAGAGATTGGGTATAGGCGTGTTGGGGTTGGGTGAGAATATCCCGCGCTGGCCCCGTTTCCACCATTTCCCCCTGATACATCACCGCGACGCGATCGCAATATTCCGCCACCAGGGCCAAATCATGGGAAATCAACATTAACCCCAAGTTGCGCTCTTGGCATAACCGGGTTAATTCCCCCAAAATTTCCGCTGAAACCGTCACATCCAGGCTCGTCGTCGGTTCATCGGCAATGATTAACTTCGGTTCAAGGAGGAGGGCGAGGGCGATCGCCACCCGTTGCCGCATCCCGCCGCTAAATTCGTGGGGATATTGCCCCCAACGGGCCGCCGGAATCCGCACCGCCTCCAACACTTCTAAAGATTTTGCCTTCGCCTGGTTTTTGCTCAACTGGGGTCGATGGGCTTGGAGCGTTTCCAGGCAATGATCGCCAATCGTCATTAGGGGATCGAGGCGTGTCATCGGATCTTGAAAAACGAGGGCGATCGCCTCCCCCCGAAACCGCTGTAATTGGGGGCGATCTAACTCAAAAATCGAGCGGCCCTCCAAAAAAATATCTCCCTCAATCTGCGCATTGGGCGACAACAACCGCAACATTGCCCGCCCGAGCGTACTCTTCCCACAACCGGATTCCCCCACAAACCCGAGCCGTTCCCCGGCATCAATGTGAAAAGAAACCCCATCCACCGCCCAAACCGTTTCCCCATAGGGGGTCGGGTACGCAATACGGAGCTGCTCCACCCTCAGTAAATCCACCATGAAATCACCGCCAAAGTTCTTTGCTTAATCCTAAGGGCTGTGGGGTGAATGGGAAGAGGATTAACGGAGTTTTTGTTTAATAAACTGCACCAATTGACCCATTTGTTTTTTAAGCAGGGTAATTTCTTTATCCATCTGCACCACTTTTTGCTTCAGGGCTTGGAGTTCCGCCGGGCTACTGCCAGCAGCAGCGGGGGCAGCGGCAGGCGGTGCTTCAACCGGGGCAACTTTGAGGGTTTTCTTTTTGAGGGCGGACTTCTGCATCGCCTCTTTAATCGCCGTCACCAATTGATTTTTCTCAAAGGGCTTTTCCACAAAGGCGAAAAACTCAAAGGGTTCTGGCAGTTTTTCCGTGACTTCTTCCTTCCGGCCAGACATCAACATCAGAGGGATGACGGCCAATTTGGGATCCTGCTGGATTTCTTGATAGACTTCCCAGCCATTTTTTTTCGGAAGCAGAAAATCCAGCATGATCAGGGTGGGATTTTCGGCGCGAATCAAGTTGAGGCCTTCGATCCCGTCTTTGGCTTCGATGACTTCCACGTTACCGACGGGGAGCATATCCTTCACCATGCGTCGGATCACCCGACTGTCATCAATTACAAGAATCTTCTGACTAGCCACAACTAACTCCTCTTGGGGGGAATATTAAGCACTGATCCTACATTAGTCTAGCTCTTGCGGAAAGGGCAATTTTTTGCTGTTGGGGAAAAATAGAACCCACCCCGCCCTTGGAGGGGCAGGGGTGGGTAAAGGCTAAAATGCAAGGATTGAGTTTTGAAGGAATTCCAACGTGGTGCAGGCTCGTTCTGAATTAGCGGCGTTGCCGCCGTGGTTGCGTCGCCCCATTGGTAAAGCCAGCGAGCTTTCCACCGTCCAGCGAATTATCCGCCAACGCAATATTCACACAATTTGCGAGGAGGGGCGATGCCCGAACCGAGGGGAATGTTATGCCCAAGGGACGGCAACGTTTTTGTTGATGGGGCCGACCTGTACCCGCAGTTGTGGTTTTTGTCAGGTGGATAAGGGCCATGCCCCGATGCCTTTAGATCCGGCAGAACCCCAGAAGGTGGCGGAAGCGGTGCAATTGCTCAATCTCCGCTATGTGGTGCTGACGGCTGTGGCGCGGGATGATCTGGCTGATGGAGGGGCAGGGGTGTTTGTGGCGACGATGAACGCGATTCGAGCGGTGAACCCGGCAACGCAAATCGAGGTGTTAACCTCGGATTTTTGGAGCGGCCAAGGCTATGAACAGGCCCAAAGCGATCGCATTGCCCAAGTGGTGGCAGCCCAACCCGCTTGCTATAACCACAACTTAGAAACCGTGGCGCGGCTTCAGGGGCCGGTGCGGCGGGGGGCGAAATACGATCGCTCCCTGGCCGTGTTAGCCACGGTGAAGCGGCTCAATCCTGAGCTACCCACGAAATCGGGGTTAATGTTGGGCTTGGGAGAAACGGCGGCGGAAATTGAGGAAACGTTGCAGGATTTACGGGGGGTGGGGTGCGATCGCCTCACCTTGGGGCAATATCTCCGCCCCTCCCTGGCCCATTTACCCGTGGTTAAATATTGGACACCGGCAGAATTTGACCATTGGGGGGAACGGGCGCGATCGCTGGGCTTCAATCACGTCCGCTCCGGCCCCCTGGTGCGCAGTTCCTACCATGCCGGGGAACCCTAAGCCAGCTTTGCCCATCAAATCAGTGTTATGCCATTGCCAGGAGGAAAAGTTATGGATCGATTGATGCCCATGGGTTTAATCATGACGGGGGCGATCGCCCTCGTCACCCTCAGCCCCAACGCCCAAGCCCAAGACAGAGAAGATTATCAATATTGGGCCGATCGCTGCCGGGAAGAAATTGGCACCATTGGCCTCGAAGCCTGTGAGCAGGCGATCGAACTCGATGACCGTGATCCTGCCCTCTGGCTCAATCAAGGGGTGAAGTATGACCGCGATCTACGGGAACCGAATCGCGCCTTAATTTCCTATCGGGAAGCCATTGAGCGAGATCCTGACCAAAACTATGCCCTGGCTTGGTATAACCAATGCGCCGTCCTGCTCAAACTGGCCAATGATCCCCGCAATAACGATCCTGAGATCCTCCTACCCATCTTCACCGAACTGGAACTGATCACCGACGAAACCACCCCCACCGAGCGCGAACTGTTTGCCAGCGATCGCAACCTGCTCTATCAAGGGGTGGTGAAAAGTTGCGATCGCGCCCTCAACGGCGATGACAACTGGGGAACCGCCAGCCCTGCCCGTGCTTGGAACAACATCGGCTACGCCCAAGATGAACTGGGCCAATATCAAGAAGCCCTCACCGCCTACGAAAACGCCCTTGCCAACGACCCCAACCACATCAACGCCCTCAACAACAAAGGCATCACCCTCGAAAACCTCAACCGTCACCCCGAAGCCCTCGCCGCCTACAATGCCGCCCTGGCCCTCGACCCCAACTACGAAAAAGCAAGCCGCAACCGCGCCCGCCTCCTCCAACTCCAACCCAACCTAGAAACCGATCCCCCTGAACCAGAAAACGAAGACATCGACAGTCCCGCCACCGATCCCGAAAATCCCAACGAATAGGAAATCCGCCTAATTCAGAACAGTAGGGGCGAAAAATTTTTGTGCCTCCGGCAGGCTTACGCCAACGCCCCTGCACAGACTAACGACTCCACAACCAGATTCCCTATAATCCCTAAAGCCTCC
>JAABSU010000219.1 GCA_011390265.1 Spirulina sp. | reverse complement strand
GTGATTCAATGGCGTTCCCATTGTTGGGGCGAGGGGGCTTGATCATCCAAAGCCGACCCTAACCCACAGACTTTTCATTATAAACAAGCCAGCGGTTATCGGGCAAGGATAACCGCTGGCAATTTAGGGGGATAGAACCACAGGGACTACATCATACCCATGCCGCCCATGCCACCCATGCCACCCATACCACCCATGCCGCCCATGCCGCCCATGCCGGGATCACCACCTGCGCCCGCAGGTTCCGGCTTTTCGACAACCAGGGCTTCGGTGGTCAAGACCATGCCAGCAATGGAAGCCGCGTTTTGCAACGCAGAGCGCACCACCTTCGCCGGGTCAATGATCCCCGCGACGATCATGTCTTCGTAGGTGTTGGTGATGGCGTTGTAGCCAATGTTGCCCTCGCGATCGCGCACATTTTCCACCACCACAGACCCTTCAACCCCGGCATTATCTGCCAATTGGCGGAGGGGTTCTTCCAAAGCACGGGCGACGATATCAGCGGCCACCTGCTCTTCAGGGTTCGTCAGCGTCGCTTTATATTCCAGGGCCTTAGTCACCAAGCGGATCAGCGTCGTGCCACCCCCGGCAACGATCCCCTCTTCCACAGCGGCTTTCGTCGCGTTGAGAGCATCTTCAATGCGGAGCTTACGGTCTTTCAATTCCGTTTCCGTCGCAGCCCCGACCTTAATCACAGCCACACCGCCCGCCAGTTTAGCGATCCGCTCTTGGAATTTTTCCTTGTCGTAATCAGACTCGGTGCTTTCCAACTGTTTACGGATTTGGGTGATCCGTTTTTGGACATCGCTGGTGAAGTCCCCGGTGGCAACAATCGTCGTGTTTTCTTTGTCGAGAGTGATCTTCCGAGCTTTGCCGAGCATTTCCAGCGTCACGGTTTCAAGACTCAAACCCACTTCTTCAGAGATGACGCGGCCCCCGGTGAGGACGGCGATATCTTGGAGCATTTGTTTACGGCGATCGCCAAACCCAGGGGATTTAATCGCCGCCACATTCAGCACACCCCGCGCCTTATTGACCACCAACGTGGCCAGGGCTTCCCCATCCACATCTTCAGCAATGATCAACAGGGGATTACCAGAGCGGGCCACCCGTTCGAGAACGGGAACCAGGTCAGAGATAGAGCTGATTTTTTTATCCGTAATCAGCACCACCGGGTTTTCAAAGTCAACAATTTGCCGCTCTTGATCGGTGATGAAATAGGGAGAAATATAGCCGCGATCGATCTGCATCCCTTCGACGACTTCCATTTCCGTCGCCATGGATTTGGATTCTTCAACGGTGATCACGCCGTCTTTCGTGACCTTATCCATCGCTTCGGCGATCATCCGGCCCACTTCAGCATCATTCCCCGCCGAAACCGCCGCCACTTGGGAAATCGCATCCCCCTCCACGGGTTTAGCCATCGCTTCGATTTCTTTGATCAAGTGCGTGATGGTTTTATCCAGGCCGCGCTTGAGAGCGACGGGATTAGCCCCGGCCGCAACGTTTTTCAAGCCTTCGCGGATCAATGCTTGGGCGAGGACGGTGGCGGTGGTGGTGCCATCGCCAGCGAGATCCTTAGTACGGGAGGCAACTTCGCGGATTAAGCGTGCGCCGGTATTTTCGAGGGGATCTTCGATTTCAATTTCTTTGGCAACGGTGATCCCGTCATTAACAATCTGGGGAGCGCCAAACTGTTTTTCGAGGAGAACGTTCCGGCCCCTGGGGCCAAGGGTAATCCGTACCGCATTGGCGAGGGTGTTCACGCCCCGCTCTAGAGCGCGACGGGATTCTTCTTTAAAAGCAATAATCTTAGCCATTTTCTTCGTTTGCATCACGAGTTCATTAGTCAATTTAGCACTCTCTTGGAACGAGTGCTAAATTTGCCGATCAGGGTGATAGGCCAAGACTGAAAGACTTACAGGGCAAGGGTTTTAAAGAATTAGCTCTCTCGAATTATTGAGATTCAACCCTTGTCAAGCAGCCCCCATGGTGCAATTCCCGAACCTACCCCTCCGCAATTTCCCGATCGCCGGAGCAGGTTTGATGGTAAGCAACGCGCCCCATTCCCTATCCTTGGGCCGTCTCACGCCAGGAAGCAATACTCACCAAGCGGTTCGCTGCGGCATCCCAGAGCAGAAATTGCCCACAGTCTAATAAATCGCCCATGTGCAGCGTCTTCACCGCTGAGAGCAAATGAGCATTCTCTTGATGGCAAGCGGCAAGATGGTAATTGGGAATTTTCGAGGACAGATGATGAATATTGTGATAGCCAATATCAGCGGTAAACCAGCGGAGAATTGCCGGTAATGCTAAATAACTACTGCCCTGTACCGCCCCCAAAACATAGTCCCATCCTGCCGTTTTATGGGCATAAGACCCTTCAAAATTGTGTTGAACAAAAAAGATCCAGATAAAAATCGTTGCTGAACAACTGAGGGTAATCGAGTACAGACTCCAAAACAGCCCAAACCCCCACAAATTCCCCAGCACAATCCAGCTACCGATCACACAAATATTATTCAACAGCAGATCCCAAAACTCCGTCGCCGTATGCCAATGTTTTGAGCGATGGTTCGCAACGATCTGAGCTACGTTAAACCCTGAATGCTTGATGCCATCGGTCAATAGATAATGAACGAAATCGTAAGCTCCCAGGATCAACATCATTCTGGGCTTGATCACCAGGTAAAAAAAGCCGCCGGGAATCCCCATCAATGGATGGCGCAGGACTTCATACAGTTTTTGATGGAAGGGTTCAAGCTGGGAAAACTCCTCAGTGGAGAGGAAATCCGCCACGCCTCGATAGCGTTCCCAGTCCCCATTGGTTTTATGGTGATAAGCATGATCCCGTGACCAACCATACTGGGGTATGGCATTGATCACACCGAGCAAAAATCCCATGGTGCGGTTCATCAATTTTGAGCGAAACAGGGAATCATGGCCGCAATCGTGCATCAACGAAAAACAGCGGAGGGAGAAGAGTACCAAGAGGACAATAATAGGGGGGAGAAGCCATACAGAAACAGATGCTGCTTGCACTGCTAAAATCCAGAGCAGAGTATAGGGCACAACAGTATTGAGAATTTGATAGGTTGCCCGCAGGTTATTGCTTTTGATGTATGGCGTTAGGATAAAATCTGATTTTTTGATCGAATCCGGTGCTTTTTGAGGAGGGGAAGATGGAGATTTTAGCATAGGATTTTCTGGGTGAATTTTGACTAATGCCGCCGTATCCGCTCATGCCCTGTAAGACTCAGATGCGGCAAAAGCCCCCACACAGGGTGGGGACTTTCGGTTGTAGCTCATGGGAGAGCCAGCGGATTGCCAATCGGGATCTATTCTACTTCAGCTTTGGAAGTCCGGCGCTTCAGGAACGTCGATCCCAACGCACTAATGCCCAACAGTGCCAAGAGCGCACCCGGTTCCGGGACAGCTTCAGCAACGGTCATATCATCAAAGGCAAACTGATCGCCTTGAACCCCGTTCATCCGAAACTTAATTTGATCAAAGCGTTGATTATTCGTTCCCAATAGCGCGAAATAGAAGGCAGAGCCGTCGGTGCTGCCGTTTGCGCCTTGGGTGAAGGGAATATCGATCGCACTCAGGGCCTCACCCTTGAGGAATAGTTCTAAGGCAACGGTTCCGCCATAGTCACCAAGATCGTAGCCATAAAACCCAAAACCACCGACCGCTTGATCGAAATTAACTGTAAAATCAGCAACGGCATTGGTGAGCCAATATTGCGCCCCGGATGAAGCATTCCGACCGAGGAAAATTTCCCGAAGGATATCGTCTTTAACCGCTTGGGGAGTAGCGGGGTCATCGAGCAAAGCAGTATCGATACTCCGCACAGAAGAATTGGGGCCGCCGCCGCTGAGGGTGGCGGTGGCAATGTCGCCAAAGACGAGATCCAATTCTGCGGGGGTAAAGATGGCAAAACTTTCAAAGTCTTCTGTCGCTGCGCCGTTGGTGAGGGCGGCCAGGAAGGCCGCTTCTGCGGCTCTGGCGTTGGGGATATCGCCAAACAGAAGACCTTCGCCAGGATTGGGGTTAATATCTTCCCCAAAAAAGAGTTGGTAAGCACGGGCTGGTGCGGTGAGGGTTGCCGTCAGTAAGGTTGCGCCGAATAGACTGAGGAGTGATTTACGGTGAAACATAGGAATTTGAACCATGAATTTGTGATGATTGGGGGAGTTACACCTGCAACTCTACTCTTAGGGTAATCATTTAATTTCAATTCGACAATACTCTGGTGAGAGAATTTTAAGTCTTTTCGGTATTTTGTCGGTACTTGCTGATAATTCTTGGCATGATTGTGATTATGTTTGCATGAATTTGTGATATCTATCACGTTTTGTTGGGGGCATGGGGAACGGACTGAAGTGTGCACTAGGAACGATCGCTAACGGATTGCGATCGGTGATGTGGCGATCGCCACCCCTCTACCGTCTCCCAAACCTGCGCCACTAAATCCTCAGCTTCCATCTCAAACCAATGGATGTGGGGATTGGCCCGGAACCAAGTGCGTTGGCGTTTGGCAAACTGGGCCGTATTGCGAATGATCAGTTCCCTCGCGGCTTCAAGACTGATCGCCCCCTGCAAATATTGGCAAATTTCCCCATAACCGAGGGTTTTCAAGAGGGGTAAATCGAAACCGTGGCGATCGCCCAACCCCTGCACCTCCGCCACCAACCCCGCCCCGATCATCGCCTCCACCCGCTCCGCAATGCGGGTCTTGAGCAGATCCCCATCTAGCCCCAAGTACAACACCGGATAGGGGGGCGGGCATTCCCCCTGTTGCGCGGACATCGGCCGCCCCGTCACATAAAACACCTCTAAAGCGCGGATTGTGCGCGTCCTGTCGTTGGGGTGAATTTTGGCGCTGGCGGTGGGGTCAACCTGTTGCAACATCGGATAACAATGGCCTTGTCCCAAGGTTTGGAGTTGCGCCCGGAGTTCCGGCTGGGGGGGAACGCGGGGGATTTTGAGACCTTGGGTGATCGCCTTAATATACAACCCCGTTCCCCCCACCAACAGGGGAATATCCTGCCGTTGGGCCAAAATGGCTTGGGCCCGGCTTTGATAATCCGCCAATGTCAGCGTTTCCGTCGGATCGCAAATATCAATCAGTCGATGGGGAATGGCCGCCAACTCCGTCGCCGTCGGTTTAGCTGTGCCAATATTCAACTCCCGGTAAACCTGGCGAGAATCCGCACTGAGGATGATCGTGTTTAACCGCGCCGCTAACGTTAGGGCGAGGCGGGTCTTGCCCGTTGCCGTCGGGCCACAAAGAACAATTAACCCCGCAACCATCGCCTAGAGCGCACTGGAATCTAAACTATGGGCCTCACCGGGGGTTTGGGGGAGATGCAAGCCGCATTCCTGCTTCACGCCATGGAACCGCGTATCCCGTTCGTGGTCATCATCCGCCATCAGGGGACGGCTGGAATGCCAATCGCCAACGGTGGTATAGCCGAGATCAAAAAAGGGGTGATAGGGGAGGTTGTGGCGGGTGAGATAGGTATAGATATCCTTGGCGTTCCAGGTGAGGATGGGGAGAATTTTGTGAAGATCCCCTTGACGATTGACAAAACCCAACGTGCGACGGTGCTGGGTTTGATCGCTGCGTAGACCGGCGAGCCAAGCGGTGGCGTTGAGTTCCTGTAAAGCCCGCTGCATCGGCTCCACTTTGCGAAGTTGATCGTATTGATTGAGGGCTTCAACGGTTTTCTTTTCCCAAAGCTTGCCATAGAGGGCTTCCATGCGGGCGGGGGAAACGGGGGATTGATAAACCTTGATGTTGAGGTGGAGGCGTTGGGCCAATTCATCAGCAAAGCGGTAGGTTTCTGCGGGGAGGTAGCCAGTATCAATCCAAATCACGGGAATATTGGGAATAATCCGGGTGACGAGGTGAAGCATGACCGCTGCTTGAATGCCAAAGCTGGTACTCATGACCAGGCCACTGCCAAAGGTTTGATGACTCCAGGTAATCAGATCGGCGGCGGTAGCCCGTTCAAATTGGGCGTTGAGGTGGTCAAGGTTGAGGGATGCAACGGCAAGGGTCATAAGCGAAGGTTAGGAAGAATCGGCAAGGCTACAGGCTTATGGTGAGGCAGCGGCGGGCGATCGCGGTTTAGGGTCAAAGAGTTCACCCCAGTGTACAACGATTCTCCAATTTGCCACTAGGGGGAAGCCGTC
>JAABSU010000218.1 GCA_011390265.1 Spirulina sp. | reverse complement strand
AAGCATTGCGCCCCTACAAGCACATCGTAGGGGCGCAACGCTTGCGCCCGCCCTTGCGCCCGCCCTTGCGCTCCAACAGCCCAACCCCACCCACAAAAACAACACCAGACTAAACATTAAACAAACCCTAGCTCGATCGCATCCGTCGCCCCAACACAAACCGGATAAAAAACTTCTCCAACTCCACCCACAAAAACAACACCGTACTAAACATTAAACAAATCCATAACTCATCACTCGTCAGCAACGTTGTACCGAAAAAATTGCGCAGGAACGGCACATAAATTAACAAAAACTGTAAGCCACCCGTACTCAGCACCGCCAACAACAACGCCGGGTTAGAAAACGGATTCATCTCAAACGCCGAACGAGTATAGGAACGAGCCGCGATCGCATGGCCCATCTGAGCCAAACACAACGTCGTAAACACCATCGTTCGCCAATGCTCCGGATGGGCATCATAGGCCCACACCATCAAAGCAATGGAAAAGAACGCAAACACCAAACCAATGCGGATAATATAAGACCCCAACCCCCGCGCAAAAATACTTTCATCAGGGCGGAACGGCGGCTGACTCATCACATTTGGCTCCGCTGGCTCCACCGCCAACGCCAAAGCCGGTAAACCATCAGTGACTAAATTCATCCACAGGATTTGTAACGGGGTCAGCGGCACAGCAGATAAGCCCAAAATAGGAGCGGCGGCGATCGTGATCACCTCCCCCACATTACTGCCCAAAATGTACTGGATAAAGCGGCGAATATTCGTATAAACCACCCGCCCCTCCTCCGTTGCTGCCACAATCGTTGCAAAATTATCATCCAATAAGACCATATCACTGGCCTCTTTACTCACATCCGTCCCCGTGATCCCCATCGCAATGCCAATATCCGCCTGCTTCAGGGCCGGCGCATCATTCACACCATCGCCGGTCATGGCCACAAACCGACCCCGCCGTTGCAAGGCCCGCACAATGCGCAACTTATGCTCCGGGGAAACCCGCGCATAAACACTCACCCGCTCCACCTCAATTTCCAGATCCGCCTGGGACATTTTTTCTAACTCCTGCCCCGTTAGACTGTGGCTCTGGGCTTCGGCAATACCAAGACGTTGGGCGATCGCCATCGCCGTCAACTGATGATCCCCGGTAATCATAATCGGGCGAATCCCCGCCGTCCGACAACGACGCACCGCCTCCGCCACCTCCAACCGAGGCGCATCCAACATCCCCACCATCCCCAGCCACACCATCCCCTGTTCCGGGTCTTCCTCCCCTTGGGGCAAATGATCCAAGAACTTATAGCCCAACCCCAACACCCGTAACCCTTGACTAGCCATCTCCTCATTCATCCGGCTCACCGCCTGCCGCTCCTTGGGGGTGAGGCGGTGGGCATTGTCGCCAAATTGGTAATGATCACAGCAGTTGAGCAGGAGTTCCGGGGAGCCTTTGCTAAACAGGGTGTAACCCTTCGTCGGTTGCTCCGGGTCAGCGCCACAGATGACGCTCATCCGTTTGCGCTCTGAGCAAAAGGGGATTTCCGACACCCTCGGAAACTGGGGGGTTAAGCCTTGCAGCCATAACCCTGCCTTGGCCCCCAGGGTCAGTAATGCGCCCTCGGTGGGATCCCCCAGGATTAACCATTCGCCGCCGGTTCCCTGTTGTAAGCTGGCATCATTGCACAGCACCGCCGCCACCAATAGCCCTTGAATTTCTGGATAGTCCGCTGTCCCCACCACTTGAGCATCGGGGGCGAAAAATTTCCCGTCGGGGCCGTAGCCTTCCCCCGTGACCCGGAGTTGATTGCCGAGGGTCTGCACCGTTTGCACCACCATTTTGTTTTGGGTGAGGGTGCCGGTTTTGTCGGAACAGATTGTGTTGACGCTGCCGAGGGTTTCGACGGCGGGGAGTTTGCGGATCAGGGCGTGGCGTTTGACCATGCGTTGGGTGCCGATCGCCAGCGTCACGGTAATCACAGCGGGCAGACCTTCAGGAACCACCGCCACCGCCATACTGAGGGAAACTTCCACCAATTCCGGGAGGCGGCTAAAATTCCCCGATTGCAGAACGCCGTAACCCACCACGAGGGCGACTAAGACGAGGGAGCCTGCCACCAGCACATTCCCCAGTTGGGCCATGCGCTTTTGTAGGGGGGTGGCTTCATCTTCCACCCCTTGGAGGAGTTCGGCAATTTTTCCCAATTCCGTAGCCATGCCGGTGGCGGTGACGATCGCCACCCCCCGCCCTTGGAGCACTTCCGTGCCGGTAAACACCATATTGCGGCGATCGCCCAGAGCCGTATCCACCCCCAACACCAACCCCGCCTGTTTGGTGACTGCCGTGGATTCCCCCGTCAGTGCTCCCTCGCGAATTTGCAGATTATTGGCTTCCAAGAGTTGACCATCGGCGGCCAACTGCATCCCCGCCTCGATCAGCATAATATCCCCCGGCACCAGTTCCGGCGCGGGAATCTCCTGGGGTTTGCCATTGCGCAATACCCGCACCTGGGGGGAGGACATTTGTTTCAAACTGGCCAAGGCCTGCTCCGCCCGCACCTCTTGGACATAGCCGAGAATACCATTGAGGACAACAATGGCCAGGATGGCGATCGTGTCCTTAAAGGGGACATCCACCGCCTCGCCATTGCGCAGGGCGATAAAATCTAAAATTCCCGACACAAACGCCACCCCAATCAACATCAACAGCATGATGTTGCTGAATTGATCGAGGAGAATTTGCCAGCGGTTGCGGCCCTGGGCTTCGATGATTTCGTTGGGGCCGTAGTAGAGCCGGTGTTGCTCCACCACTGGGGAGGTGAGGCCTTGGCGATCGCTCTTCAAGCTCGTCAACGTGTCCTCAACGCTCTGGGCATACCAGGGCTGGCTGAGGTTAGGCAGGGGGGAATCGAGGTGGGTCACGGGGTCAAGGGAATAAGAGGGTAGGCAAGCGATTAATCCCCATTGGGATTAGACAATAGGGAACGCACGATCAAAAAACCGCCCCCCAAAGCCACCACCATGATCACAATCATCGCAAACCACAGCACCCAATGGTTGAGGGAGGGAGGGCGATGGCGCCGCTGACGGGGATCGCCGCTGTATCGTTCAGTGCTGACGGTTTCGATCTGCTCCTCCGGGGCGGCAAAGCTGGCGGGATAATCTGCGGCCCGAGGGGAGAGGATTCGGGTTTCCTCGAATGGATCGGGATCGACGCGGATCTGTAGGGGGGCGAGGTAATCGGCAATCTGTTGGAGAGCGGTGGACATTTGGCGGTTTTGGGCCAAAAGGGTTTGGTTTTCCGCCTGAAGTTGGGCCGCTTCCGCTTGGAGGGCTTGGAATTCGTTGGCCAGTTGGCGGTAAACAGGAATGGGGACGGCCGCCTGTTGGGGGTTCGGTGGGGGGGCCGCCTTGGGTTGGGCCAGTTTAATCCCCGGTTTCGATGGGGGTTGATCCTGAAATTGCGGTGCGTTGGCCATAGCTGGTCAAATCCTCGTAAATGATGGTGAACCCCGAGACGATTAGCCCTGGGAGAGCAGGGGGAAGAAGTGGCCGACAGGCCCCGTCCCCTGGCCGATGGCGATCGCATGGTGGAGGGCTTGGGTAACGTAGGCCTTGCCCCCGGTAATACTGGCTTTCAGGTCGTGACCGAGGGCCAGGTGGGCGGCGATCGCCGCCGACAACGTGCAGCCCGTGCCATGGGTGTGGGGGGTTTGTACCGCCGCCGTGGCCAACACCTCCAAGGTTTGGCCGTCGTACCACAGATCCGTCCCCTGAAGTTCGCCCCGAAACCCGCCCCCCTTAATCAGCACCGCAATGCCCGTATCGTCATAGAGCCGCCGCGCCGCCCGCTCCATCGTCGCTAGATCAGTGATCTCGTCACCCGTGAGCATTTGGGCTTCGTAACGGTTGGGGGTGAGGAGCGTCGCCAGGGGAAAGAGGCGATCGCGCAACGCCACCACTGCCTCCGCCGCCAACAACTGCGCCCCCGAACGGGACACCATCACCGGATCTACCACTAAATGCGCCACCGGAAACTGGGCTAAATGGGCCGCCACCGCTGTGATGATCTCATCATTAAGCAACATCCCCGTTTTCGCCGCCGTGATCCCAATATCCCCCTGTACCGCCGCGATCTGCGCCACCACCGCCTCCGGAGGCAACGCATCCACCCGCAGCACCCCCTGGGTATTTTGAGCCGTCACACAGGTGATCGCACTCATCCCATGGACACAATGGATCGCAAAGGTGCGGAGGTCGGCTTGGATGCCCGCACCGCCCCCACTATCGGAACCGGCGATCGTCAAGACCCGCGCAATCGTCATCGTCACCTACCGTCGGGGAAACCGTCGTCGCTGTAAAAACTCCGGAATATCCAAACCACCGCCCCCAGGATTGGGTTGGGGTGACATGGGAGAGGGAGATGGCGTTGGCGGCATTGGCGGAGTGGGGGGTTGCTTGGGTAACGTGGCTCCCGTTGCCTGGGGCCGGCTCTTACCCGCCGTCGTGGTGCGGCTGCTTGTACTGCTCTTTGGGGCTTCGCCATTAAACCCGGTGGCAATCACCGTGATTTTCACCTCCCCTTGCATCGCCTCATCAATCACCGCCCCAAAAATAATATTGGCATTGGGATCGACCACTTCATAGATCGTTTCGGCAGCAGTGTTCACCTCATGGAGCGTCATATCCGGGCCGCCGGTAATGTTAAACACGACCCCCTTCGCCCCTTCAATGGAAGATTCGAGCAACGGCGAAGAAATCGCCATCACCGCCGCCTCCCGGGCCCGAGACTTCCCGGAACCCAGACCAATCCCCATCAATGCCGAACCCGCATCCGCCATCACGGCCCGCACATCGGCAAAGTCCACATTCACCAACCCTGGAATGATAATAATGTCGGAAATCCCCTGAACCCCTTGGCGGAGGATGTCATCGGCGACAATAAAGGCCTGTTGGACGGGGGTTTCGGGAGAAATTACCGATAACAGCTTGTTGTTGGGGATGACAATCAGCGTATCAACGCGACTTTGCAGCGCCGCGATCCCTTCTTCGGCTTGGGTGGTGCGCCGTCTACCCTCAAAGGTAAAGGGTCGGGTGACAATACCCACCGTTAGGCAGCCCATTTCCTTGGCGACTTCCGCCACAATCGGCGAGGCCCCGGTTCCCGTGCCCCCACCCATCCCAGAGGTAATAAAGACAAGATCCGTCCCTTCTAGGGCGTTGGCAATTTCATCGCGGGATTCTTCCGCTGCCTTTTGGCCAATGGCGGGATTGCCGCCAGCCCCTAAACCTCTAGTCAGTTTTTGCCCAATTTGAAGACATTTGGAAGCAGAGGTCATCTCAAGGGCTTGGGAATCGGTATTAATGGCCCAAAACTCAACGCCTGTGATCCCACTGGCAATCATCCGGTTGACGCCATTACAGCCCCCGCCTCCGACCCCAATCACTTTAATCTTGGCAGCGTTGCTCGGCATGATCATCTCCCGCAGCGTAGGCTCGGGCTGGGATGGTGGATATTCGGCTTGGGGCAGGGATAACCCCGGATTATTAAAGGGTGTGTTGCTAGCCACAGTCACAGGTGCGTATTGTTGAACAGGTTGGTTGTTTCGATTCTAATGCGATAGACAGGGTTTAGTTTACAACCAACCCTAAGTTTTGTTGACACTCCCTGGCCTAAATGGGCGGGGATGCTTTGTTCCTAGAGGGTCTATTGACTATTAGGGTAACTCTGCTGAGGGATGCCGCCGATCCGCGAATTGGCGGAAATCTTCCCAGTCCCGCCCATCCCTAAGCCTGCTGCTCTCCTTTGTCCCCCTGGGGTTCACACTGTAAAAAATCCCCATAGACCCAACCTTTGGGCTGTTGAATTTCCCGCCATTTGGCTTCGCTGTTGCCGGTGAGGCGGACAATGGTTCCGGCTTCTAGGCCGTTGATAATTTTGCCGTTGGGGGTTGCCCGTACCCGCAGGGCGCTGTTCACGTTCACCACTTCACACCGTTGGGCGGGGGTTAACCAGGTATCAAGCTGCTCTGTCCAAGCGTTGACCTGCTCCACCCATTCCCCCACTTCCCCCACCCAAGGGGGGAGGGCAAGGGCTTGAGAGAGGGATTCGGAAACGGATTCGAGCCAGGATTGAAAGGCAATGCCTGCGCCAATGCCGACGGAAAGGGCAATGCAGCCCCCGGCTAATTTGATCCGTCGGCCCCAATTAGCCGGGCGACGCGGGGGGGCCGCAACGAGGGGCGGTGGGGTGGGGGCTAGGG
>JAABSU010000217.1 GCA_011390265.1 Spirulina sp. | reverse complement strand
ACGGCGCTGTTGGCGACGCGGTTGGGCCACTATCCCCTCCTGGTGATTGAACAGTTGGAAGAATTGCGTTTGATTTTGGAAATTAGCGCAACGTTGCAGATTCAGCCCAATTTAGGGGTGCGGGCCAAGTTGAATACGAAAGGATCGGGCCATTGGGGCAATTCCACGGGCGATCGCGCCAAGTTCGGCCTCACCATTCCCGAAATTCTCACCGTCGTTCAAACTTTGGAACAGGCAGAACTGCTGCCCTGCCTGCAACTGCTCCATTTCCATATTGGTTCACAAATTTCTTCAATTAGTGTGATTAAAGATGCGATCCGCGAAGCCAGTCAGATCTATGTGGAGTTAGCAAAATTGGGGGCGGGGATGCAATACCTCGATGTGGGGGGCGGGTTAGCGGTGGATTATGACGGCTCGAAAACCAAGACCGCCGCTTCAAAAAACTACAATATGCAGAACTACGCCAATGATATTGTTGCCGAAGTTCAAGAAGCCGTAGCGGCGGCCCAAGTGCCGGCCCCAACGTTGATGAGTGAAAGTGGGCGGGCGATCGCCTCCCACCAATCGATCCTGATCTTCGATATCCTCGGCGCAAGCTATCCCGTCACCGCTACGCCGCCCCCCGTTGCCCCCACGGATCACTTGATTTTGCGTAACCTCTGGGAAACCTACGAAACCATCGATCTCGAAAATGCCCAAGAGGCCTATCACGATGCGCTCCAATTTAAAGAGGAAGCCATCAGCCTCTTTGGATTTGGCTATCTCTCCCTCTCGGAGCGGGCTAAGGCTGAACAACTTTGCGGCTGTTGTTGCCAGAAAATTTTTAGCCTCATCCGCCACCAAACGACGCTCCCCGATGACCTCAAAGAATTAGAAACCAGCCTCACCGCCACCTATACCGCCAATTTATCGGTGTTTCGTTCCGCCCCTGATAGTTGGGCGATCGCCCAACTCTTCCCAATTATGCCCATTCACCGCCTCAACGAAGCCCCCACGGAACGGGTCATTTTGGCGGATCTCACCTGTGATAGTGATGGCAAAATTGATCGCTTTATTGATCAACACCCCGGTAAAGACGGCCTCGAACTCCATCCCCTCCAATTCAACCCCGACCACAGCCCCCAACCCTACTATCTAGGGATGTTCCTCGTCGGAGCCTATCAGGAAATTATGGGCAATCTCCATAACCTTTTCGGCACAACCCACACCGTCCATATCACCATGACCCCCAAGGGCTACCACGTCGATCAAGTGATTCGCGGTGACACGATGGGGGAAGTCTTAGCGGCGGTACAGTACAACGGCGAAAACCTCCTGGAAACGCTCCGCCAACGCACCGAAACCGCGCTTCAGGAGCAGCAAATTACGCTCCCCGAAGCGCAGCGACTGTTACGAAACTATGAGCAAAGCCTCAACCGTTACACCTATTTAACCCAACGGGATTATTGATAATACCAATCGGGGTGAACAATTAAGGGATTATCGCCGTTCATATTCCCAACGTTGTGATAGTTGCAGTTGAGGAAATAGCCATGGGGCCAGGTGCGATCGCCCCCTGGAAAGCGAATCTGATCCCGCACTAGGCCGCAACCAATTTGGGTACTTTCTCGCCAAATGATTTGCGTATAGTGGCCGCACACTTGGCTACAGTCGCCATTGCTGTGGTTGTAGTGCTCTCGTTCTGCATCCCAATCCGTCACCCCTTTCACCACCGGCTGCACCACAGCGGGAGCCGATCCCGCTGCCCAGGCGAGGTTTTCCCCCAACGCGGCAGCATTGCCCCGCAGGCCGGTGCGGGTGGCAAACTGCTGTTGTCGCCAATCATTGGAACTGTGGCCCTCTGTGCCTCGGCTTTGGTCTGCCCAAGTTTGGGCCACGGCGGCCACATCACAATTCCAACTTACGGCGGGCAGGGGGGGTAAACCATTGGGAACATGGCGATCGCCATCCTTGCGGGCGCGGTTATGTTCGAGGAGGATTTCCTGCATTTCCCGCTGGGTCAGCTTCGAGGTGCTGGTGGCGCAGTCGGGGAGGGGGATGGCGGCGACGTTATCTTTGTAGCGGGTGTAAAATGCGGCAGCGGTATCGGTTTGGGCCATTTCCATGGGGGGATTGAGGGCAATGGGGCCGGGTTGCAGGGCGGCAGCAAAGGCAGCGAAACCGGCTGTAATGACTTTGAACATAAAAATCAATAAATTATCGGAGGGTATTGCGATCCATTGTAGGGGCGTATTGCATACGCCCTCTAGATTGTAGGGATGTACCCGCTCTTCTCAGATGCGAGAAACGTATATCTAACGGACAACACAGCCACCCTAGAGCGGCACGGGGGAATCCACATAAACCGTCGGATCTTGGGTGGTGAATTGTAAACCGTAGGTGGCCATGCGTTGGGCGATGGTGGCGTTGGCCAGTTCTAATAAGCGTTTGCGCAGTTCGATGGAGTTATCGCTAGAACCAAGAATGAAGAACGTGACACGGGCGCGGCGGTTTTCCTGCTCTTCGAGGGTCATAAATTGAATGCGGGTGCTGCCGGGATCAATGCCCATTAAACTATCAGTGCTTTCGTTAACCACCTGATCCACGAGGGCCATTTGTTGGGGATTTAAACCTTGCAAAAAGTCAAGATATAACAACACCATCACTTTTTTACCCCGCGTGATATTTTCAATTTCCATATTGATCATCAGGGAATTGGGGACAATGACGAGGGTATTTTTAGCGGGGGTGCGGATTTTGGTGGAGCGGATGCCGATGGATTCGACGCGGCCGAAAAGTCCAGTATTAAGGCGAATATATTCCCCTTTAATATAGGGGCGGTCGAGGTATAACACGATGGTTCCGATTAACTGAGAGAGCGCACTTTGGGCCGCTAAACCGATTGCTGTGGCGGCAACCCCCAAACTGGCCAATAAGCCGATCAGGTTAATATTTTGGGTCTGGGCAAAGGCGATCGCCGCCGTAATCCCAATCACCACATTTAACACCGATTCAAAGGGCAAAATCAGTTCATCGGGGTCTAGCCCCAGCTTTTGGACAAAGGCGATGCCGTAAACCTGAAGGAAAAGATGGAGCAGACGAGAGGTGAGCCAAGCGGTACTGACCGTGAGGCTAAGGGTCATGCAGGGGCGGAGGAAATTATAAATCGCGGTGTAGGGGGTGAGCCAACTGAGGGCGATGGTAATCAGGAGCAATGTGCCGGTGATCCGGATTTCGGGGCGGATTGGCTCGATCCAGCGATCATAAAAGCGGTTTTTCGATTGGGGGGCGATCGCATTGATTACAATGCGCACCGCCGTCGGCGTATAACGACCCACAATCAAAGCCAGAGCCAGAAAGCCAATGAAAATGAGGGCATTGAGCAATTCTCGCCGATGGAGCCAAAGGATGGTGGCTTGGAAAATATCCGCAACTTGAGAGAAATCCATGGAGGTTAGATGGTAATGGGAGAATCAACATTGAGGCTGCGTTCTTCAATGGAAAATTCAACCCCAAACTCGGTTAACTGACGGTTAATATTTTGGTTGGCAATTTCTAACACCTGTTTGCGTAAATCCATAGAAACATCCCCCGAACCGAGAATAAAAAAGTTGATTTGGGCTTGGGTAATGCCCTGATTTTTACTGTCGTTTATTTTTTGAAAACGAACTTCTGTACTGCGGGGATCAATGCCTAAAATATCCTTAGTGCTTTCCAAAATAATTTGGCGCACAAAGGCTTTTTCAGTATCCTCAATCATGCGATTAAAAGTTAAGTAAACCAGGGAAATCACTTTTTTCGCACTGGTATAGTTTTCGATATTAATCGAAGCCAAAGCACTGTTAGGCACAATCACTAATGTGCCTTTCCCAGATGTGCGAATTTTCGTAGAGCGCATCCCAATCGATTCCACCCGGCCAAAAATACCATCGGGCAAACCAATATAATCATCCACCACAAAGGGCCGGTCTAAATAGATCACAATCCCACCGAGGATCTGCTCTAGGGTTTTCTGGGCGGCAAAGGCGATCGCCAGCCCCCCCACGCCTAAACTCGCTAGCAGGCCCACAATATTAAAGCGATGCACCTGGGCGAAAACAATCACGACGATGATAATTAACAGGCTATTCGCGATCGCCTTCGTCACATTCAGCAATTCACTATTCACCTTTTGGCGGCTTTGAATCGCAGTATCGAGTAAATAGCGGTCAAACAAGCGGGCAAAAAACCGCGTCCCAAAGAGGATCAAAAAGATCGCCAATAATAGCCCTAGGACTGTTTCGCCAATCCACCACCAATAATTCAGGGGCAGGTAAATCAGAGCCAAATCGCTGATCCCAACGAGGAGGATCAGGAAAACGAGGGGGAGATCTGGGGCAATGAGGCGATGGTAAATGATCTGGCCATTGGGGGGCAGTTGGGTAATCAGGGTGCGGTAGAGCGATCGCCCCCCTAAACCCAGGAGTATCATCCCCAAAACACTACCAAAACCGATCAAGCCCTTGATCAGGAGGGGGGTGGGGATCGTGATTTGGGTGGCAGTGGTGGGATCCATCAGGGGTTATCGGCAAAGGATGAGATGGTTCTTGTTGTACCTTAACAGGGTGCAGGGATGCCTCTATCCTTGAGGGGATTTTTGTTTACGGGCAATCACTCCATAGAAAGGGTCGTGAATGCCCATCCCCAACAATTGCAAAATCGCGGGGGCGGGGGAGGTTTGATGGATCACCTCCGGTTCCTCCAAGGCAGGGATCGCCCGAATATACCGCTGCACCAATTGGACGCGGCCGGATTCTGTGCCCTCTCGCCAGGCGGCGATCGCCTTCTGGTAAAACATCCGATTGGAAAAGCTAATGATCACAATCCCCCCTGGCTCCAAAACGCGGGCAATCTCGGCAAAAACCCGATCGGGGTATTGCAAATATTGCACGGAAACGCAATTGAGCACTGCTGCAAAGCTCTCATCCTCGAAGGGGAGGGTGGTATTTTCGTTGAGGTTTTGGACAAAGTAGTGATCTAAGCGGGGATTTTTCGCCAACTCTTCCCCATTCATGCCATGTCCCTCCACATGGGCAAACTCCATTTCTTCCGGTAAATGGGAAACCCAACTGCTCATCAGGTCGAGGATGCGGGTTTGGGGGGTGAGGCGATCGCGGTACAGGGCCGTTAACTGCGCGATAAAATGATCATCCACATGGGTGACGAAGCGGGGATAGTCGTAAAACTGGGAATCGTTGGTGGGGTCGAGCTTCGTGCGTTGTTCTGGCAAAAGCATGGCGATTATCGATAAAATAACGTTACAAAAGTTTAGAAAGTTTTAATCTATCCATGGTAACAGCAGCCGCCCCCGCAACCCTCACCCCCCATGATTGGCAATGGCAGGGCCACAACATCCGCTACACCGTCGCCGGGACGGGAGAGCCGCTCCTGTTCATCCATGGGTTTGGGGCTTCCATCGGCCATTGGCGCAACAATATCCCGGTTTTAGCCGCAGCGGGCTATCAGGTCTATGGCCTTGACCTGTTGGGGTTTGGCGGTTCGGCAAAACCGGCGTTGGCCTACAGTCTGGAGTTATGGGAGGCGCAGATCGCGGATTTTTGGCAGGCCCACATTGGCCGGCCGATGGTGATGGTGGGGAATTCCATCGGGGGGCTGTTGACGTTGATGGTGATGGCGCACCGGCCGGAAATCACCGAAGGCGGGGTATTGATTAATTGTGCGGGGGGGCTGAACCACCGACCGGAGGAGTTAAACCCGCTGTTGCGGTTGGTGATGGGGACGTTTACTAAATTGGTGAGTTCTCCCCTGGTTGGCCCTGTGGTGTTTAACCAAATTCGCCAGCGGCACCGGATTAAGAATACGCTTTATCAGGTGTATGGCGATCGCAATGCTGTCACGGATGATCTGGTGGAGTTGCTCTATCAACCTTCCTGTGATCCGGGGGCGCAGGCGGTGTTTGCTTCGGTGTTGACTGCACCCCCTGGCCCGGCTCCGGGGGAATTGTTACCGGCGATCGCGCAACCGCTGTTAATTCTGTGGGGCGATGCTGATCCCTGGACTCCCATCGCGGGTTCTAAAATCTATCAAAATCTCCCCCAAGGGGAATTCCACATCATCCCGAAGGCGGGCCATTGTCCCCACGACGAAACCCCGGATCAAGTCAATGCCCTCATCCTCCAATGGTTAGCGGCCCACGCTCAGGATTAGGGGATATTCAGATATATTGCTGATGTAGGGGCGCAAAATTTTAAATTTCGCCCCCACGCCGATCAACTTTAAAACGTCCAATGAATAAA
>JAABSU010000216.1 GCA_011390265.1 Spirulina sp. | reverse complement strand
AAACCCCCCCTTATTAAGGGGGGGCAGGGGGGGATCCTACACCAACACCGGTTCCGGCAACGGCCAACGCTCCACCGCTTTACCAATCACCGCCAACTCCGTCATCAACTGCTCAAACCGCTCCGGCGTGAGAGATTGAGGGCCATCAGAAAGCGCCTTAGCGGGGTTGGGGTGGACTTCAATCATTAACGAATCCGTCCCCGCCGCAATACAAGCCTTCGCCATCGCCGGGACATATTCCCAGCGACCCGTACCATGGCTGGGATCGAGCATAATCGGCAGGTGGGTGAGCGATCGCAGCACCGGCACCACGGCAATATCCAGCGTGTTCCGGGTGTAGGAGCGATCGAACGTCCGCAAACCCCGCTCACAGAGAATCACATTGGGATTTCCCGCCGCCAGAATATATTCCGCCGCCATCAGCCATTCATCAATGGTGGAAGACATGCCGCGCTTAATCAGCACCGGCTTATCCTGCGCCCCCACCTTTTTCAAGAGCGCGAAATTCTGCATATTGCGAGCGCCCACCTGGAGGACATCCGCCACTTCCGCCACCTTCTCCACATCAGCGGTATCCATCACTTCCGTGATAATCCCCAACCCAGAGGCTTCCCGGGCCGCCGCCAATAAACCGAGGGCACTTTCCCCATGACCTTGGAAGGCATAGGGAGAGGTGCGGGGTTTGTAAGCCCCACCCCGGAGGAATTTCGCCCCGGAAGCCTTCACCGCATGGGCGGTGGCAATGATCATTTCTTCATTTTCCACAGAACAGGGGCCGGCTACGACGACAACGGGGTGATGTTCCCCAAAAGCCACCTTGCCGTTAGGAGTGCTGACCCAAACTTCACTGGCTTCCCCATGGCGGTACTCGCGGCTGGCGCGTTTGTAGGGCCGTTCAACCCGGAGCACCGTTTCAATCCACTCGCTGCACTCTTGAAGCTGTTGCTCATCCAAATCAGCGGTATCTCCTACGAGGCCAATCACCACCTTATGTTTTCCGACAATTCGCTCCGGCGTTAAGCCCCACGCTTCAAAATCTTCACAAAGACGATCCACCTCGGCTTCTGGTGAACCCACACGCATCACAACAATCATGGACGTAATCCTTCCTGTATGGAGTTTGTAATAAAAGAACAGTTACAGCCTATTGTGGCATTGCTGCGGGGCCAATGGGCTGTGATATTGCTTGATAATCCTAGGGGGGCGATCGCCCCAATCCACGATTTTAAGAGGGGTCGGGGTTTTCCTTGGCCGCCCTGGCCGTGCGCCGGGCCTCCCGCAGGGCCTCAAACACACGCCTAGCATTGAGGGTAAATTCCTGCCAACCGAACCAGCCCCCCACTCGGTCTTCATCCCATGACGTAGACAAAATGCCATAGCTCAAACCCACCACGCCAGAGCCAAACAGCCCTAGGGTTGCGATAAACACCGCGTAGGGGGGGACATCAAACCAATCATGGCTGACCACCCAATAAAAGATAAAAAAGCTCAAAATACCCAAGCCAGAGGGAACGCCACAAAACAAAGCCATGCGGCGAATCATCCGCCGACTGACAACATCAGGAATGGCAGAGAGGGAGGCAGCTTCCCGACTAGCGGCACTGACCTGAGGGGGATTGGGAGCAGGGCGTTTGGCTTTTTTATCTCGCTTTTTGCGCGGTTCAAAGGGGAGCGTCGTGCGGGAGGAGTCTTCAGGCATGATCCAAAAAATAAAGGTTAGCGACGGATGCCTAGGCGGCCGATCAGGGCTTGATAATGGGCATAGTCATGTTTTTGGATATAGTTCAGCAACCGCCGCCGTTGACCAATCAGTTTGAGCAGACCGCGCCGGGAGGAGTGATCTTTCTTGTTGACTTTGAGGTGGGTAGTGAGGTTGTTGATCCGCTCGGTGAGCACTGCCACTTGGATATCAGAGGAACCGGTATCGGTGTCGTGGGCTTGGTATTCAACAATTAGTTGCTGTTTGCGATCTTGGGTAATGGTCATGAATTCAAGGGGATTAATCGATTGCAATAGAGATTGACTATTCTATCATCTCTCACGAGGGTAGGGGAAGATCCCCCCTGCCCCCCTTAAAAAGGGGGGTTCTGAGAATTTAACCCCCTTATTAAGGGGGTCGGCGTAGCCGGGGGGATCGTGAGCCTTGAAACGAAGCGCGATCGCCCCTGCCCGATACAAACAGCAAAACGGTCATCGCGGGGATGACCGTCCAGGGTTTCAAGGCCCAAAGCGACTTATTTTAAGCCAGTGTTCGTGCCTTGCTTACCCGTGGCGAGTTCAACTTTGAGGATAGTTCCCCCCATTTTCATGATCCGTTGTTGTTCACGGAACCAATTATCGTAGGGTACTAACTTAGTAAAGTAGGTATTTTGTAATTCTCGCTGAGTCCGGATACGGGTTTGGCTTGGTACGCAAGCCGTCACACGGAACATACGCATAGGTTAGTTTTCCTGCTTGTGAAAAATGTTTTTCATACGGCAAAGCCCGAGGGTTGGTCAGTCAATACTAGATTGTCAAAACTCATCTTGAGCCAGATAGACAAGCTTTTCCCCTAGCACTCACTGACTAACCGCCCGAACTGTTGTCATCAATCGGAACAAGTTCCGATGCTGTCGTTAGCTTAAGCCAGAGCAGATGTAGTCGAAGTACACGCCCATTTCTTTGCCAGCATCAGCACCGACCAAGCTAGCGGTGACTTCTTTCATGGCTTGGATGGCTTGCACGGTGGCAGCCACAGGTACACCTAAGGAGTTGTAGGTTTCTTTCAAACCGTTGAGCACGCGCTCATCGAGGATGGAAGGATCGCCAGCCAACATGGCATAGGTGGAATAGCGGAGGTAGTAATCCAAGTCGCGGATGCAAGCAGCATAGCGACGGGTGGTGTACATGTTGCCGCCGGGACGGGTGATGTCAGAGTACAGCAGGGATTTGGCCACAGCTTCTTTGACAATTCCGGCTGCGTTGGCGCTGATCACGCTAGCAGCACGGACACGGAGTTGACCGCTTTGGAAATAGCCTTTCAGCTTTTCTAAAGCAGAGTTGTCAAGGTATTTGCCTTGAACGTCAGCAGAATTGATAACAGCGGTAATTGCGTCTTGCATCGTTTGTTTCCTAGGTCTGGATCGATTAAGTTATAGAGTCTTCAACAAGCAACAGAGGGGCAGCTAGGGGTTCAAGACCGCTAGCGAGTCACTCGTTCTATTGCATTGCACCGACAACATAGTCGAAATAGGTCGAAGCTTCAGCAGCATCATCCGCAGACATCATTCCGGAAGCAACTTCCTTCATTTTGTTAACGCTCAGTGCAACGGCTTCAATGGGGGTTCCCAAGGAGCGGTACATTTCACGAACTCCAACCAGACCGATTTCTTCGATGGGGGTGACATCACCGGCAACCACACCGTAGGTGATCAGGCGCAGGTAGTAGTCCATGTCCCGCAGGCAGGTCGCGGTCATTTCCTCGCCGTAAGCGTTTCCACCGGGGGAAACCACGTCAGGGCGCTGTTGGAACAGTTTGTCCCCAGCTTCTTTGACGATGCGCTCGCGGGATTCGGTGAGGGTCTGGGCAATGCGCAGACGGACTTCACCACTGGTAACGAAGGCTTTGATGCGGTCTAGCTCACCGGGGCTTAGGTAGCGAGCTTCGGCATCGGCATTCACGATGGATTTCGTGACGATACTCATTCTTCTGGATTCCTCCAACAAAAAAGTTTAACCAGGTTTAATGCTTAAACTGGCGTTTATAAAACAGGTGAGGCTCTGCGATGGAATCGACAGGAACCTTACCGGATTCATTTTGCGGCATGGTGTTGACGTTCGTTGTTAATCGTTAATATTTTGTAACGTTTTGCTCATTTTTAGGGATCTAGCGGGGGATCAACTGGGGATTATTGGGGAAATCGTTCGATTACGCCGCCACCAAGGACGCGATCGCCTTCATACAGGACTGCTGCTTGGCCGGGGGTAATCCCAAATTGCGGTTCATCAAAGATGAGTTTGATCCGACCTTCCTCGAGGGGGATCACCGTCACGGGGACGGCGGGGGAGCGGTAGCGTACCCGACCTTCACAGCGCAGGGGGGCGCTAGGAGCGGCGATGGAGACCCAGTTGAGGCGGGTGACGGTGCATTCCGGCTCGGTGGCTTGTTCACGGCTACCGACGATGACGCGATTCATGACGGGATCGAGTTTCATCACATAGAGGGGGTCGGGGGCGGATACGCCGAGGCCTTTGCGTTGGCCGATGGTGTAGTGGTGGATGCCGCTATGGGTTCCCAATACCCGGCCGTCGGGGGTGACGATTTCCCCTTGTTTGGGGGTGATGTGTTGATCGAGGAAGGTTTGCATGGAGCCGTGGGC
The DNA here is from genome assembly GCA_011390265.1 of Spirulina sp. Classification (GTDB taxonomy): domain Bacteria; phylum Cyanobacteriota; class Cyanobacteriia; order Cyanobacteriales; family Spirulinaceae; genus Spirulina. The sequence goes on along the minus strand of JAABSU010000216.1, from coordinate 1,932 downwards.
TTCAATCAGGCAAAGGTCTTGGCTTTCGGGTTTTTCGGCGGTGGTGAGGTGGTATTGGTTGGCGAGACGGCGGGTTTCTGCTTTGGTGACTTCCCCCAGAGGGAAGAGGGTATGGGCCAGCATTTCCTGGGTGAGGTCGTAGAGGAAATAGGATTGGTCTTTGTTGAGGTCGAGGGCGCGGAGGAGTTGGTAGCGATCGCTCCCTTCGTCGTATTGAATGCGGGCATAGTGGCCGGTGGCGATGCGATCGCACCCCCATTCGGTTTGGGCATAGGTGAGCATCGGGCCAAATTTAACGGCGCGATTGCATTGGGAGCAGGGCAGGGGGGTGACTCCGGCTTCGTAGCCGGAAACGAGGTAGTTGACGATTTCTGCGGTAAACACATCCCGGCTATCGACGACGTGATAGGGGATCTCCAGTTGTTCGCAGATTTTCGCCGCGTCTACCATTCCCTCGGAGCAGCATTGCCCTTTGCCTTTCATCAACCAGAGGGTGAGGCCAATCACCTCATAACCTTGGTCATGAAGTAGCGCGGCGGTGACTGAACTGTCCACGCCCCCCGAAAGTCCTACGACCACCTTGTTCATCGTCCTATCCAAAATTCACGGTGTTGATCTGGATGCGTTGAAGCGCAATCCCTCTTTTATTATGGCCCATTCGTTCATTGCGGGGTTAACTCATGCCATGGCATGGGCATTGGGCGGCTCTGCTGCCTGGTGGAGGTAGATTATCTAGGTCAGCAACAAGATAGTTCAAATATACACCAAAAAACATCTTGACCAAATCTGGCTTTCGGGGCAATGTAAGAGACGGGAGTTTGGGGTTTTGTGATGATGGCTCAATTCTAGATTGCTGTATTCCACTTTTGGCAAACTCTTCTGCCACAATCAGACATCTTGATTTTCCATCGACAGTGTTGATCACAAATCATTACCCACATCCTGTATCGCAAAAAAACTCATGCCCATTCTAGACAATATTACTTTTCATAAGTTCAAGGGATTATGTAACCTAGAATTGCGTGATCTGGGTAGAATCAATTTGTTGGTCGGGAATAATAACTCTGGCAAAACCAGTATTCTAGAAGGCTTGTCGGTGTATGCCAATCCTTTAGATATTAAAGAATGGTGGCGGATATCACGCAATCGGGAGCAAGAAGATCGATCAACGCGGACTTCTTTGCTTGAAGCAATTTGTTGGTTATTTCCTCAAAATACTCATCAAATCCTAGATCCTTCTATTGATAGTGAAATAGAGCACAGTAAACTTTTGATTTCTAGTTCAAGAAATTCCCGGTTTCCAATCCTAAATCTTGCTGCCTCTTATGAGTTAGTGGAAGAACTCCGTCCTCCTAGACAGTGGAGAGGAAGAGCCGAAGAATTTAATCAATCAGAAGAACTGGAACTGATGCAAGGGCTTGATGTTAATGTCACGGTAAAGCCTACTACAGTTCAGCTACCTTTATTTGATGAACAAGTGGAATATGAAGAAAAGCTAGATTTCCAAATTTGGGAAAATGAGCCATTTATTCGACTTTCTAAAAAAAACAAGTATCAATCCCCTGTTGCTTTGATCACAACGGTATCCCATCGTTCTGAGTCGAATTTTAGATTGTTGTCGGAAGCCAAGTATCAAAATTTTAAGGATGATGTTGTTAAACTTCTGCAAGAAATAGATAGTGATATCCTAGATGTGCAAATTTTGACTGAAAGAGGAGCTAGAAATTCCAATCGTTTTGTAATTCAAATCGAACACAAGAAGCTCGGTTTTGCCCCTTTATCCTCATTCGGGGATGGTATTCGCCGTTTATTTCATATTGCCTTGAATCTTCCACGGATAGAAGGGGGAATGTTACTCATTGATGAAATTGAAGCCGCAATTCATACGGAGGCACTACAGTTATCCTATCGGTGGCTTGTGAAATGGTGTAC
>JAABSU010000023.1 GCA_011390265.1 Spirulina sp. | reverse complement strand
ATTAAATCGGGGGCGCGATCGCTATTCCAGGTAATTTCCACCCAATCCATCCCCCCCGCGATCACCGCTTGCGCCATCTCATAGCCGACCGCCAACGTCGGGGCGCGAATCACGGCGATCGCCCGGGCCTGTTGAAGGCGATCGCGCCAAGCCTGTGCCCAATCTTGCTCCTGATCCATGGCAAAAATCTCCATTATAATCCCCGTCCGCAATGAAGCCACGACGCTCCCCCACACCCTACCGCCCTTGATTGCTCAACGGGATTTAGAGGTGATCGTCATTGATGGAGAAAGTAGCGATGAGACTGTGGCGATCGCCCAGGCCCAAGGGGCCACCGTCCACACCCTCCCCCCCGGCCGTGCTCGACAAATGAACTACGGCGCGAGTCTGGCCACAGGGGAAATCCTTCTCTTCCTCCATGGGGATACGCTCCTGCCGCCGGACTTTGCCCCCACGGTGCGATCGCTCCTCGCCACACCGGGAGTCGTGGCGGGTGCATTTCAATTAAAGATCGCGGGGGAGGGGAAGGCGCTGCGTTGGGTGGAATGGTGGGTAAAAGGGCGATCGCAATGGCTCCAATTGCCCTACGGCGATCAAGCCCTATTCCTCAAAAAAACCACGTTTGAACAATTGGGGGGCTTCCCCGATCTGCCGATTATGGAGGATTTTGTGTTTGTGCGCCAATTGCGAGGGTTGGGGAAAGTGGCGATCGCTCCCCAAGCCGTCACAACTTCCCCCCGCCGCTGGCAACGGGTGGGCGTATTCCGCACCACAGTGATCAACCAAGGCATGATCCTCGGCTACTATCTAGGCATCTCGCCCCACCGCTTGGCTCATTGGTATCGAAGCCAAAAACAGAAAAGAGAAAGTTCGTAGTGCCATAAGTCTCACTCCCCACTTCCCACTTCCCACTCCTCACTCCCCAAAAACCGCCTCTGTCCAATTCCCATGTAAGCCATAGGGAATATGAATGCTTAAATGCACCGTAGCAATGGGGCCGGCGGTAATATCCGCCGCATCGAAAATCGCCACATCCGAACCCTGGCGGGCCGCATCGTAGACCAACATCAAAATCCAACCGGCATCCTCCGCCGTCTCCCCCGGTTTGGGCACAAACACCGGCTCCGTCACAAACCCACGGGGCGCAAAGGAATAAAACTCCTTCGTTCCCGTCTCAAAATCGAACTTGAGCAATGCCTGCAAGGGCGCATTACCCTGAGACTGTTGGGCGGTGCCGAAATAGGCGTAACGGTAGGGGCGGCCTTCGTAGGCCGGGTGTAACGTCGGGAACTCCACACAGCGGGATTCCAACATGGTTGCCGTCGCCGTTTCCGTCGTCAGATCCAAACTAAACCGCCACAACTGACCCGGATCAACCTTCGTAAAATCCACATCCCGAAAATCGGAATTCGGCTCCACTTCCGGGAACGAGGGATAACAGATCGAATCAATCCCGAGGTGATCTTCGTCGATTTCCCAGGCGTTGGCGTGGTGGAAGACGAAGCCGGCCTTGGCTTTGAGAATTTTCACCGGCTGGGTTGAAGCAGGATCGCGGGGGATAACAATAATTTTCGTTTCCTGCTCCGGTTGAAATTGGACACATTCCGCCGCCCCCCGTTGGCCCAACAGGAAGGGTAAAGGGTTGAAGCTCACCGGGTTTTGAAAGAAGAGATAGTAATGGGGCGTGATCGCGAAGTCGTGGATGAAGGCAAAGCCGGGGATCGGTTGGGATTTGCGCCGTAGTAGTTGCCCTTGGGGATCGAGTTCGTAGAGGTGGAGCGTGCTCACCGGCCCTGCTGAAAGGGAGAAATTCACCAAACAGGGCTGGCCGTCGTCGAAGATGCAAGCGGGATCAATGCGGGGATGGGCGGAAAACGCATCCCCTTTGGCGAGAATGCCATCGAGGTCATCAACACCCAAGGTTTCTAAATTGTGGGGATCGAGGCGGTGGGGTTTGCCAGCTTCCCAGAGGGCGAGGAGACGGTTCCCCCAATAGATCACGTTCGTATTGGCAATATTCTTGAGTTTGAGATCAAACAGGTTGGCCCACCAGCCCCCCTTTTTTTGCGTCCCAAATACACCCCGATAGCAAATTTTCCCAGCGGCCTGCTCCGCCACATAGCCCTCGGTGCGCACAAAGCGGTTTTGGAAATGAACTTTGCCCTCTTGGAAGGCGATCGCACAAACCATCCCATCCCCATCAAAGGGATGGTGAATCATCTCGCCATTAATATCCAGCAATCCCGGCCCATTGCGGAACAGCGTTCCCTTCAGTTCTGGGGGAATCGTGCCGGTAATCGTCTCGACCGTATAGCTAAGTTCTTGGCGTTGGGATTGATAGCCCCCTTGCCAGTCGGTTTGGTTGAAGGCGGGTTGGGTGGTTGCTTCGAGGGTTTGCATGGTTGGGGAAGTGGGAAGTAAGGAGTGGGAAGTGGGAAGATGTAGGGTGGGCATTGCCCGCGTTTGGATGCCCAGATTACTGCGGCAAATCCAGCGTCTTTTCCTCTGCGTCTGCGGCCGGGAGCCAATGGAGGAAAGGCAGGGGGAGCAGTGTGGAAAGATTGGTCAACAGCACCAACAGCCAAAGCTGCTCAAAATTGGTTTCCGTCACACCGAGAACGTGGGTGAGCAAAGCCCCCAGTTCCTGGGAGAGGAGGCCCGCTAGGTTCCAGATTGACATCAACAGCGCAAAAAACGTTGCCTCTACCCCCGCCGGACAAAGGCGGGCCGACAGCACCAACACCGGCATAAAGGCGATTTGACCCATCACCGTCAGAATCAGGCTGTCTCCTAAGCTGAACCAATGGTCATCTAGGCCGATCGCCCGGTTGGCGTGGGTGACCAGTAACAGCGTCGTCATGCCCAACGTGGCAGCTAAAACCGTTGTCCAACCGAGGATCACTCGGAAGGGGACGGCCCGGAGAAATCGTTGATAGATCCAAATCCCCACCAAAGCCGCCAAGCTCGTCACCAAACGCACCCGGCCGAGGAATTCTGGCTCAAACCCTAGTTCATTGGTGGTGAAGAAGAAGAGCGCCGCATCACTGCTGGGGGTGGCCTGCCAGAGAAAGACGAACAGCGTCGGCAACCAGATCGCCTTTTGGCGAATCGCCCACCAGAGGTTACGGCCTTGGGTTTTGACCATGGCGAGGCGGTTTTCACCGTGGGGGGCGGGTTGTTCGTTAATCCACCAGGCTACGCCACAGACCAACAGGGGAAATGTGGCGGTGATTGAAAAAATGAAGGAAATGCTAAAAGCCTGGAGGAGCCAACCACTGAGATAGGCGGTGATTAACCCCCCCAGGGCGGAGATGCCCCAACTGAGGGATTGCAACGAACCGGCTTCGCGATTACTCTGGCCCCGCACCCGCTCCACGACAATCGAATCAGCGATCACATCACTGATGGCCACCGAGAGGGAAGCCAAGAGCATCGCCAAGGTGGCGGCCCAGGCGGTATGGACGACGGTTGCGAGGGCCAGCCAGGCGATCGCCCCCAACACCCCCGACAACACCAAATAGGGCCGCCGCCGATACCGGAACAGGGGGAAACCATCGGAGAGAAAGCCAAACAGGGGTTTAATCACCCAGGGCAACGCCGCCACCCCCGCCAACGCCGCCACTTGGGCGGGGCTGAGGTGCAGTTCATCCTTGAGAAAAAAGCTGACCGCGAGTCGGGATAGCCCTAAAATTCCTTGGACAAAATAAACCGTTAAAATGGCGATCAGTTCTGCATTGGGTTCATTACCCAGCAGGACTTTATCGAGAATGGAATTTTTAAAGCGATCCAAAGGGGAGGCAGAAACAACCATAATGTGCTGTTGAAACAATCAAAGGGCGGTCAGGGACAACATCAGGGGACGCAGGATTTAAGTCCTCTAGCCGCGCCAGCATAAATTTTTTTAAAGTTTTATTACTTTTTATATCATAAACGGCGGATTGGGATTTTAGGCGAGCGTAGAGAAAAAAGCCCGCCCGATCAGCGCCGCTCTTGAATCCTTCCTGTCACCCCAACCCCTACGCTATGCTGTCTCGGTTGCCAAAACCCGTGAAAAAGTTTGCTCAAGATTGGCCGGGTTTTGGCATTGCAGTTGTTGCCCTTCTGTTTGTGGTGGCGGGACTGTTGGCCATCCGGCAGGGGGGCGGCATGGAGCGACTGGAGTTGTTGATTTATGACAAGATGATGCGCCAGTTGGTGAAGGAATCCCCGGATCCGCGCATTTTGGTGGTGGGGATTACCGAGGCAGATATTCGGGAGCAACGCCATTGGCCCCTTAGTGATGCGGTGATTGCTCAATTGTTGGCTAATTTGCAAGCTCATCAACCCCGGGCCATTGGTTTAGATATCTATCGGGACTTTGCCATTGAGCCGGGTTATGCCGATTTTGTGGCCCAACTTCAGGCCCCCAATGTGATTACGATTGAGGCGATCGCCATCAACACCCTCGAAGCCATTCCCCCGCCTCCCGATGCCCCGCCAACCCAGGTAGGGTTTAATAATCTTCCCCTCGATCCCGATGGGGTGATCCGCCGGGCTTTTTTATACCTGCCTCGGGAAGAGGAAGTGAAAGAGGCTTTTGCGCTGCAATTGGCCTTTTTATATTTGGCCGAGGAAGGGATTGAACCGATAGAAAGTCCTCAACACGCCAATGTAATGCAGTTGGGGCCGGCTCCGTTTATGCCGTTAACACCCTACTCCGGGGGCTACGATCGCCTCGATGCGGGGGGCTATCAAATGTTTTTGCAATACCGGGGAACGGATCAAGCCATTGAAATGATCTCATTGGGGGCGGTGTTGCGGGGGGAGTTTGATCCCGCCCTGGTGCGCGATCGCCTTGTGATGATCGGCAGTACCGCCCCCAGCTTGTTAGATCGCAAAGCCACCCCCTACAGTGCCACGCTAGGGGGGGATGGCAAGATGGCGGGGGTGATGATTCATGCCCAAATTGCCGCCCAAATTTTGGATGTGGCCCTGGGGGAGCGATCGCTCCTCACCTATTGGCCCGATTGGGCGGAAATTGCCTATTTAGTGGCGGCGGCTTTGGTGAGTAGCTTCACTGCTTGGCGGTTGCGCCATCCCCTCCTGCTGATTGGCTCAATTAGTGTGAGTGTCTTGGGGATTGTCGGCGGCGGCTTTTGGCTGTTTCAGCAGGGGCTATGGATTCCCATTGCCGCCCCGGTGATCAGTGTGCTCTCGACCGCTGGCGTGGTGATTACCTACCAATCCTATGATGACTATTGCCGTCGCCGCATTGTCATGCAACTTTTAGGGCAAAATACCTCACCGGAAATTGCCGAAGCCCTTTGGCAGGGGCGGGATACATTGCTCAAGGCGGGGAAGTTGCCGGGGATTCGCCTCACGGCAACGATCCTGTTTCTCGATATCAAAGGATTTAGTACCGTTGCGGAGCAGATGGAGCCGGAGGCTCTCCTCGATTGGCTCAACGACATTTTGGGGGAGATTACCCAAGAAGTTTTAACGCGGGAGGGGATTATCAATAAATTTACCGGCGATGGCCTGATGGCGATTTTTGGCGTGCCCCTGTCACGGATTCACAAGGCGGAAATTGCCCTCGATGCTCAAAATGCGGTGTATTGTGCCTTGGCGATTAGCGATCGCCTCACCCTCGTTAATCAACGCAACCACGCAATGGGCTTACCAGATATTCAGATGCGCATTGGCATTTTTACCGGCCCCGTCGTGGTGGGTTCCTTGGGGGGAAAAGACCGGTTGGAATATGGGGTTTTGGGGGATACCGTCAACACCGCCTCCCGGTTAGAATCCTGCGCCAAGGAGCGGCAACCGACGGATTGCCGGATTTTAATTGCGACGGAAACATTGCAACATTTAGGCGATCGCTTCCACGTTGAATCCTGGGGTCCCATGGCTCTCAAGGGTAAGCAACAGATGGCGGACGTATTTCAAGTCCTCTCCATCGCCTCGAAAACCCGTTAAAGTGAAGAAATGTATCGAATGCCCAGCGACTCCCTACTCTGCTTGAGAAATTACCCATGCGCTTAATTTTGATGACCGGCAAAGGCGGTGTCGGTAAAACCTCCGTGGCCGCTGCCACCGGGCTACGCTGTGCTGAGTTGGGCTATCGCACCCTCGTCCTCAGCACCGATCCCGCCCACTCTTTGGCCGATAGTTTTGAAATTGATCTCGGCCATGAAGCCCGGGAAATTCGCCCCAACCTTTGGGCGGCGGAACTGGATGCCTTGATGGAATTGGAAGGTAATTGGGGAGCGGTGAAACGCTACATCACCCAAGTCCTCCAAGCCCGCGGCCTCGATGGCGTACAGGCGGAGGAATTGGCGATTCTCCCCGGTATGGATGAAATTTTCGGTCTGGTGCGGATGAAGCGCCACTATGACGAAGGCACCTATGATGTCTTGATCATCGATTCTGCCCCCACGGGGACGGCGTTGCGCCTCCTCAGTATCCCGGAGGTGGGGGGCTGGTATATGCGTCGTTTTTATAAACCGTTGCAGGGGATGTCCGTGGCGTTGCGGCCCCTGGTGGAGCCGTTTTTTAAACCCATTGCCGGGTTTTCCCTCCCCGATAAGGAGGTGATGGATGCCCCCTATGAGTTTTATGAACAGATTGAGGCTCTGGAAAAAGTGCTCACTGATAATCAAAAAACCTCGGTGCGGCTGGTGACGAATCCGGAGCGGATGGTGTTGAAGGAATCCCGCCGCGCCCATGCTTATTTAAGCCTCTACAATGTGGCGACGGATCTCATTATTGCCAATCGTATCCTCCCGGATACCGTCAGCGATCCCTTTTTCGCCCGTTGGAAGGAAAGTCAACAGGTCTATAAACAGGAAATTCACGACGATTTTCACCCCCTGCCCGTGAAGGAAGTCCCCCTCTATTCTGAGGAAATGTGTGGCTTGGCGGCGTTGGATCGGCTCAAAACGACGCTCTACGGCGATGAAGATCCCACCCAGGTTTACTACCAAGAAAACACAATGCGCATCGTCCAAGCCGATGGGCAATATAGCCTAGAGCTTTATTTGCCAGGAATTCGTAAGGATCAGGTGCAACTGAATAAAACCGGCGATGAGTTGAATATCCGCATCGGCAACCACCGCCGCAACTTAGTGTTGCCTCAGGCTTTGGCGGCGTTGCAGCCGGCGGGGGCGAAGATGGAAGCGGATTATTTGAAGATTCGCTTTCAGGCTTAGGCGCGATCGCCCCGATGGTGAGGTAGAAATGCTTTCGGGCCTCACCCCGAGCGATCGCCTTATCATCAACAGTGCTCAACCCCTGGCCTCAGGGGCAACAGTGGGGTTGAGCATCCTATCGCAATCAACCTAGGCGACGGGGGTTTGTACCCGTTGGACGGTGGCCATCGCTTCCACCAAACGGCGCACCGCTGCCACCATGGCCACGGGGTCATTGAGTTGGTTAATGGCGGAACCCACGCCTACACCAGCGGCCCCGGCGGCGATCGCCAAGGGAGCGGTGACATCGGACAACCCGGAAGCGCAGAGGACGGGCACGGTGACGGCTTTACTGATCACGCTGGCGGCGGCCAGGGTGGGGGCCGCCTTTTCAATCAAGCCCAGGGTGCCGCCGTGAGCGGGTTGGCTACTGGTGCCGCCTTCGGTTTGGATGATATCCGCCCCAGCAGCAACGAGGGCTTCGGCAAGTTCCACCTGTTGATCCAACTCCAAAATGTGGGGCACGGTGACAGAGAGCATGACATCGGGGAGGAGGGCGCGGGTTTGTTGGGTCAACGCCAACACTTCCGGAGCCTCAAACCGACGGCCCTGGGCATAGAAACTATCAAAGTTACCAATTTCCACCAAATCAGCCCCCGCTGCCATTGCTGCGACCAACAGCTCCGGTTCTACCGCCGAAACACAGATGGGCAAATGGGTCAATTGCCGCGCCAACCGCACCAAATCCGGATCCGCCGCAATATCCACAAAGGTTGCCCCGCCCGCTGTGGCAGCTTGCACCGTCGCCGCCACCCGGTCGGCATCAAAGTTGTGCAACCCACTGATCACTTTCAGGGCGTTGTGGTGCGCCAAAGCGGCACGGAGATTAAGATTCATGCTCATAGACTTGTCAATTGAGGTTAGTTTTCGTCGATACTGTATAGTATCAAGCTCAATGCTGATCTGGAGGAATAACTCAACGTGGGTTTGAAGGGCGATCGCCCCTTGGCTGTGACCTCGCGCTGATGGTGGGGGTGTCAGTCTTCTATACTGGGGATAGTAGCGGTGCTTGGTTCCTGCCCCGGCCCGCCTCAATTGCCACGATTCTCACCGAATCCATTCACAGTCCATCACAATTGACGATTTTGCAGGAAAGTTTTCCAGGGTGTGTGTAGATCATAAATAGAAATAGAGACATCCTTTACGGATGATGAGCGTGGGGGATTTTCAGATATTGAGAGTCCGAATGTTCGGGGACTTGGAACCCCCTGAATGACGCGATCATCGGTATCAGACTGTCTGCTTGATGTCAGTCCTTCTCTTCGGCCAGATACACCATGCCGTTTCAACCTGGTAATTTGTCAGAATTTCACAGTGATGTGTTTGAACAAACCATCCTGGGCAAGCTCTGTGGAACCCCCACCCGTTTTCGCGATCGCTACCTGGTTTTGCGGATGCTGGGGCGGGGCGGTTTTGGGGTGACGTTTTTGGCGCGGGATATGGTGCTGCCGGGCCAGCCCTTTTGTGTGATTAAACAGCTTTGCCCCCGGGTGAGCGAACTGAGGGCTCTCGACACCGCCCGCCATCGCTTCAAACGGGAGGCGAAAATCCTCGCCACCCTCGGCAGCCATTCCCAAATCCCGATGTTGTTGGATTATTTCGTCGTCGAGGATGAGTTTTATTTAGTCCAGGAATATATCAAAGGGGCGACCCTGGCCCGCTTGGTGCGCCGTCAGGGGGTGCAACCGGAGCCGATTGTGCGGCGCATTCTCCGGGAAGTGGTGAAATTACTCGATTTTGTTCATAGCCAGGGGGTGATCCATCGGGACATTAAGCCCCAAAATATCATCCTTTCCCAAGACCGGCAGATCGTGCTGATTGACTTTGGGGCCGTTAAGGCAGAATTGGCCCAGGTGGCGGATAGTAGCGTCCAAGGCGGGGTGACGACCCATTTTGTGGGGACGGTGGGGTTTGCGCCTCCGGAACAGTTTTCCCTGCGTCCTGTTTATGCCAGCGATATCTACGCCCTGGGTGTCACTTGCCTCTACCTGCTCACCGGCAAGGCTCCCCTCGATTTCAAAAGCAACCCCCGCACCGGCGAACTCTATTGGCAGGATAAGGTGGAGATCAGCCGCAGTTTTCAGCAGATCCTCACCCGGATGCTCCAGCCTAGCCCCCAGGATCGCTATCAGACGGCGGCGGAAATGTTAAAAGAGTTTGAGGCGATCGCCCCCAGCGATAACCTTGCCAACTGTATGAATGCCAAAACCACCCAGCCGGAACCCCCACCCCGACGGCGCATTTCTGAACTGGCCCGCACCGCTGAAGCCATTCGGATCCGCAATACCCGCCGCCCGCCGTCCTCCCGTCCTCCCCATAATTTTTTACAAAACTCCGGCTGAGGGTGGGGTATGATCGCTATTAGCTCATCAGTCCCGATAAACTAGAGAGAGTCGATTTGCTAAGTTCAGGGGGGAGCGATTGGCGAGACAGTTTAGAAATGATAGTGATGAACCCATGACAACAATCCGGTTCGCACCGGACAAAGTTGAAGGGGCAAGCCGTGCTGTCTCGGATGTGGGGGGGCAACTGTTGGATCGGGGCATCCAACATCAACAGGAGGGGCGCTATCAAGAGGCCATTTTAGTCCTCCAGCAGGCTTTAGATGTGTTTGTGCAAACCAAGCAGCCCCGCAATCAGGTCAAGGCCTTTTACTACTTGGGTTTAGCCTACTACTCCGATAATGACTATTCCCAAGCTCAAACGGCGGCCCAGTTGGGCTTGGAAATCACCGCCACCCTCAATGATCAACGCCTGAAGGCCCAGGTTTTGAGTTTGTTGGGCAATACCTATCGCCATCAGGGCAATTATGCGAAGGCTTTGGATGTGCAACAGCGCGGCTTAAAGCTGTTTCTGCGTTTGAAGGATCGCAGTGGGGCAATGGCGATGTTGAATAATTTGGGTTTGGCCCATAAGGCCCAAGGCAATCATCAGGAGGCGATTAGTTGTCAAAAACGCGCCCTGACCTTTGCTGAATCCCTGGGGGATGGGGGAACGATCGCCCAAATCCTGAAAAATCTCGGCAATGCCTACTATTCTTTGGGGGATTATCAGGAGGCGATCGCCTACTATGAGCGCCGTCTCACCCTGGCCCAAAGTCAGGGGGAACAACGCACGGCGCTGCAAGTGTTGCGTAATTTGGGCAATGCCGCCTACAGTGTGGGCAATTATGATCAGGCGATCGCCTATGGTCAACAGCGCCTAGCCCTGGCCCAGAACCTCGGAGATTTTCGGGCTGAAGAGCAATCCCTGGGCAGTATTGCCGTGGCCTATGAGGCCCTCGGTCGTGCGGAGGAGGCCATTGGCCATTATGAAAAACGGTTACAACTGGCCCAACAATGGGGCGATCGCCGCCTAGAGCAGCAGGCACTCAGCAGTCTGCGCACCGCCTGCTATGCCCTGGGGGACTATGCCCGCCTGATGCAGTATCGCAACGGGAATCCCTCAGAGGTTTAAGGGAAAATTTCCTGCTCAAATGGGGCAAATTTTGCGCTAATTTGGGCCGTTTATCGCCCCGTTGAGATCCGTACAAACCTATGGGTTTTGGTTAGAATTGCTATAAAATGAGCAAGAGTTCGCTGTTTGCTGTTGAAAGTGTCGCGCTCAATTACAATCCCCATTCCCTTTTGACGATAGGAGAAGAAATACAATGGAACCCAATGTTCAAGCTTCAGAAACCGAAACGGCACAACAGCCTACTGGTTTAAAAAATGATCCTTCCGGTGCTATCTCCCCCGCATCCCCCCCGGCAGCGGGCCAGGAATGGCAAGAGTGGCTAGAGCCGGTTTCAGAATTTTTGGCTAAACTGCCCGATTACCTGGGTAAATTCTTCTCGGACTACCAACAACCCCTAATCACCGTCGGCTTGATTATTGCGGGGATTATCACGGTGAAGCTAACCCTGGCGCTGTTGTCGGCCATTAACGATGTGCCTCTATTGGCCCCGGTGTTTGAATTGGTGGGCATCGCCTACACCGCTTGGTTTGTTTATCGCTATCTCCTGCAATCCAAAACCCGCAGTGAGTTGGTTCAAGAGTTTCACAATCTCAAAGCTGAAGTTTTGGGTCGGGCGGAATCCAAAAGCTAGACGGAATGCCGTTGGCACCCCACCCCCGTTGGTCAAGATGTAGCCAGGCTACATCTTTTTTTTGGCGATCTGGCTTGAATGGGAAGGGAGCTGAAGCGGTAGGATTGAGGGGATTAACGGGAGAGGAAGAGAGCCTTAGGGGTTGATGCGATCGCCACAAACACCATTTTTAGATCATTTTGTCTTGGGCTTCTTCACCTTTGGGGTGGGGTTGGGGTTGGGGTTATTGCTCCACCGGCAAATTACGTCAGCGGTGATCACCGGGGTGATTACTGTGCCGGTGGGCTATGGTACGGCATTGGTGACGGAATTGCGCCATCTCCAGCGCGATCGCCACCAACGTAACTCCCTGCGCCATCAAATCCGTGGCCTGCAAGCCCAGCGCCAGAGCCTACACCAAGCGGTTAATGCGGCTCTGCAAACCCAAGGGGAGGTGGAGCGTAATTTACAGTCTTTGGAATTGGAGCGCGATCGCCTCCTAGATCGGATTGCCGAACTCCATCAATACCGCAACGAACTGATCCACGAACTCCAGCAAATTCAACCCCCCACCTACCCCCAATCCCTCAGCGCTCCCGCCCCCCCCAATCCAGAAGCGCAACAACAGCAGGAGCAATATCTCCAACGGCTCAATCAGGCGATCGAAGCCGCCCAAACCGACATCCTCGATCAACAGGAAGCCCTCGACACACTCCAAGCGGAGCAAGGGGAATTACTCCGCATCCAAGCCGCCCTCCAGCAAGAAACGAGCCAATTGCGTCAAAGCCTCGGCCGCCTCAAAGGCCAGCGGGATGATCTCGATCGGGTGGTGACGGATCTGCAAGCCACGGCTACCCAGCTAGAACCCCAGGTGGCCACGCTGCACCAAACCGAGGCAGAGCTTCAGCAGCGGCTCACCACAATGCAACAGGAACAGGATAGGCTGCTCCCTGCCCTGACGCTGCTCCATAACCAGCAGCAGGAACTATTGGCTCAAATTCAACACCAGGAAACGACGCTTAAAACCCGCCAAGCCGCATATCACGCCCTAGAAGCGGACTACGATCAACTGCAAGCGTCCCTAAAGCAGGAACAAGAGCACCTCATTGCCACCCAAACCCAAGTCACCACCCTAGAGCAGGAACTGGCGACCCTCCAGCAGCCGGAACTTCCCGATCGCCTCTATGCCCTGGCCAGTGAATGGCATCAATTTCTCCATACCTTAACCCGCACAGATCGCGCCGCGATCCGGGCCATTTTGGCTCAGGATGAAGCCCAGGTGAAAACGATCAGCGCGGCGGCGGGGCTGACGGTGGCAGATTTAATTGAGTCCCTCAATGCAAAGGCGATGACAACGTTGGGGGATCTACTCTTGGATTTTGATCCAAAGACGGGCCTGCTGACGATGAACGAAGACTACGCGATCATCCTCTCCGGCTCGGTGGCCATTTTGTTTACAGAATTGTTGGCGTTGGGGGATTGGGACTAAACGCAGCCTTCAATAAAGCCCACTTCCGGCAGTTGACCGCTGCGGATGGTCGTTACTTCCCCCGCCTCATTGGTTTCAAACAAAACGCGATAGTTGCGGTTTTCGGCATCTTGGGGCGTGAAAATTAAGTATTCCCCACCAGGGACGTATTCATGGGGTTCCGCTTCGATCTGGCCAGGATAAAGATTGCGAATCTTGGCGGCGGAATCGCCGATTTTCGCACCGCTGCGGGTGGTGATATCGTTGCGCCATACCTCCGCCCGGGCGATCGCCCCTTCCGTCACCATAAACGCCACATCTTCAAACCCTTCCACCTCATAATAACGACAGCCATAGGCCTCCCCACCACTGGCCCGTTCCTTAAAGGTTTGGCCTGTGGCCGCTTCTGCTTGGGCGATGGTCATGCCCACTTCAACGGGCCCCAAAGCCGTTAATGTCAGTTGACTGCGGGCGCTTAAGGGGGTGGTGGTAGGGGCGGAAATCCTTTGGGGGGCCTGAGCCGGGGCTTCAGGCTCCTCTGGCTCCTCCACTTGCTCCACCGGTTCAGGGGGTAAATCCGCCGATGGGCTGGTGGGAGGCTCTGCACCGGCACAGGCGGTTAATAACAAAATTGTGACACCGAAGGCCACGGTGGGGACGGGGTGCGATCGCCAGTTGAACATTTTAATCTCCTAACCCAGTCGGGGATCTATCGCGCAGTCTATGTTTAGATCTTACAACCGCGATCGGGGGGCATTCCGGAGATGTTGCAATCCTACAACTGTCTCCCTTCCACAACTCCCTAGATTAGCCTCACAAAACCCTGTTTTTCTACGCCGAAGGGACTGAGGAAGGCAAGGGGGATCTTGCTGCGATTGAAGCTCAGGATCCCCCCGGCTACGCCGACCCCCTTAAAAAGGGGGTTATTTCAGAACCCCCCTTTTTAAGGGGGGCAGGGGGGATCCTCCCCTTAGTAGGGTGGGCATTGCCCACCCTACGGGGATCCTGCCCTTAGTAACTAAAGGAAACCCGCGAACCGGGGCGAATATCTAAATGCCAAAACCCCTTACTGGGGCCTGCCAAACCAACCCCCTTCACCTCCGGAACGGCCCGAATCGCATCTAAAAGGCCTTGATAATTGCCATTGAGGGGACTGACATCAAGGGCGCGGCCATACTTGTGCTGGGACTTCCCGGCTCCAATGGCGAGATTGGGGGGACGGTAGGCACTGGTGATGGTAATGGGCGAGCCAAACTTGGTGCGCACCTGACCAAACACCTTAGCCATGGCGATCATATTATTCACCACCTGCTCAGGACTGCCAAACTCCGAGGTTCCAAAGGGCAGACGGGTGAGATCTTTGGTCATTTCGCCCCAGGTCATAAAACCCCCCGGCACAATCATTTGATTGGCATAGACCAGTCCCACCTTCGGTAACGTAGCGGAACGGCCCGATTGGGTTCCGGCGTTGAGGTTGGTGGCGGTGGGTTTGGGGGATTGATCGACGACGTTATGTTTGGGTTCCACATCAGCCAGCGCATCAATGGTACTCGGCCCCAAGTCGGCGGGAAATGCCAGGAAAAAATCTTTTTTAAACGCGGCCAAAGCCCCCAGGCTTTTCGGCCCAACAAAACCATCGGCATCATTGGGGCCCAAATATCCAGCAACGGCTAACTGAGTTTGCACCCAACGGACGGTTGCGCGATCGCTCACGTCTTTGAATGGCACTGATCCCAATAACTTCGGCTTATTGCTCATGATTAAACACACCTTTTTGTCTAAGGAGAAAATGCCCGCCCAACCAGCACCGGGCTTGAAACTCTGATTTTAAACCCGTGGTGGACTTAGGGCTTCAATGTAAAGATTTTTTCAATCACCTGCTCAACAGATTTATCTGGGGTTGAGGCTCCGGAGGTGATGCCGACGGTAATCTCCCCGGCGGGCAGCCAATTTTCCATGATCGTGAGCGCTGCATCCAAGGGTTTATGTTCGATGCGGTTGCCGGGGCCAATGCGATCGCCACTATCAATGTGGTAGGAGGGAATGCCCCGCTCGATGGCAATTTCCTGTAAATGGGTCGTATTGGAAGAGTTAAACCCGCCAATCACCACCATCAGATCCAGATCGAGATCCACCAAATCAAACATCGCATCTTGGCGCTCCTGGGTGGCATCGCAGATCGTGTTAAAACTCATGAAATGCTCATTTAACGCCGTGGGGCCGTATTTGCGCAGCATTGTTGCTTCAAACAGTTTGCCGATCGCCTCGGTTTCACTCTTGAGCATCGTTGTTTGATTCGCTACCCCCACCCGCTCTAAATCCCGGTCGGGGTCAAACCCTTCCGAATGGGCATGGGCAAATTTCGTGAGAAACTCAGAGCGGTCTCCCCCCCGCAAAATATAATCCGCCACATACTGCGCCTCCTCCAGATTCAACACCACCAAATACGTCCCCGCAAAGGAACTGGTGGCCACGGTTTCCTCATGTTTATATTTGCCGTGGATAATCGAGGTGTGGGCTTTTTTCTTATGCTTTTCGACAGAGTTCCATACCTTTGAGACCCAAGGGCAGGTGGTATCGACAATCGTACAGCCCACATCGTTGAGGTACTGCATTTCTGAAACACTGGCCCCAAAGGCGGGCAAAATCACCACATCCCCCGCCGCCACGACGGCGAAATTCTTCACCCCATCCACCACTTCAATAAATCCCACGTTCATCTCCCGCAGCCGCTGATTCACTTCCGGGTTATGGATAATTTCATTGGTGATCCAAATCTGCTCGGTGGGGAAATGTTGGCGGGTTTCGTAGGCCATGGCCACCGCCCGCTCCACCCCCCAACAAAACCCAAAGGACTCTGCTAAATGAATCGTCACCGGGCCGCGCCGCAGGCGGTACTGGTTGCCCCGCAATTCCTGAATCAAAGAACTTTGATATTCCTGATTCATCACACCGGCCACCTCCGCTTGATGGCCAAAGCCTTTGCGGTGGTAGTGTTCGGATTGGTTGAGGTTGCGCTTAAAGGTTTTAGTATCCATGGGGGGGAGTGGGGTCGTATTGGTGGGTAATTTGCATCGGATCGAGTTCAAGACCGATGAACAATTGTAAAGCAGTGGCCCAAACCCGATAGCCATCCCGATTGAGATGGAGGCCGTCGGTGCTGAGATCCATTTTTAATTGTCCTTGCTCATTGGCAAAGAGGGGATAGAGATCGAGGAAAATTGCGCCTTCGCGGCGGGCCATGGCGGCAAGGTCTTGATTGAGGCGGCGAATGCGGCCGTTGGAAATTTGCAGGAGGCGATCGCGCCCCTCCCAGGTGGCATTTTCCCCGGCATGGGGCAAAATCGACTGGACGACAATGCGGCTTTGGGGGTGGGCTTGTCGCAGATTGTTGACAATTAAGCGGGTATTGGCCAACAGGGTTTCATCCCGCACATCCCAGAGCACATCGTTAATGCCGATCATGATAAAAATCACCTGGGGCTGGGTCTGCTCAATCAACCGCAACCGCTGGAGTAGCCCGAGGGTTTTTTCTCCCGAAATCCCTTGGTTGAGCCAGGTGGGGCCAGGGGGCAAGACATCCTGGGTAAACCAGAGGGTAATGGAATCCCCCATTAGGATCATTAAATTTTCAGGGCGGTTGTGGGCGGCGGCGTTGGCTTCCTGGGCCAGGAGTTCCACCCATTGCTGATAACTCAGCCCTTGGCGATCGCTCCCCAATTGGGTGGGGACAGGGGTTTTTGCCAGCAATTGAGTTGAGGTGCTGGCGAGCCGGGCTTGGGCAATCTGGGGTTGGAGGGGGCGACGTTGCCCGATATAAACGAGTAACAACAGCAGAATGGCATTAGCCGCGAGGGAGAAGGCTGCCCAACGGGGCGCAGATTTGAGAATGCGATCAGCCAGGGGAGTAAAGACC
Source organism: Spirulina sp. (assembly GCA_011390265.1). Taxonomy (GTDB): domain Bacteria; phylum Cyanobacteriota; class Cyanobacteriia; order Cyanobacteriales; family Spirulinaceae; genus Spirulina. The sequence goes on along the minus strand of JAABSU010000023.1, from coordinate 9,980 downwards.
ATAAGTTTTTAGTAAGCCCAAAAAGGAAGGCTTCCCGTTAGTCTAGGGTCGCAGATTTTGCGTCTAGATTAAAGGGAAGCCGAGGATTTTTTTGGAATAGCGAGGGCTTGACAGCCCCAAATCGGGTCTATTCTCAGGCAAACCGGAGAATTTATTCGTGAAATTCAGCGCTACCACTAATGCCCATGGCTTGACCACCGGCAAAGGTATCGGTTTCAGTGACAAACCCGTTATAGGCTTCCATACCATGTTCACTGATATCCAGCCCTTGCAGTTCGTCTTCCGGACTGACGCGAATCCCCAAGGTGAATTTCAGGGCCAACCAAACGATCGAGCTAAAGGCAACGGTGAAGCCACCCACAGAGGCAATCCCGATCAGTTGGGCAACTAAATTACCGCCACCAAAGATGGCCACGGCTAAGGTTCCCCAGATCCCGCAAACGAGGTGAACAGAAATCGCCCCCACGGGGTCATCAATGCGGATGCTGTCCACGATGGCGACAGCGAAGACGACGAGCACACCGGCGATCGCCCCTGTCAACACCGCAGCGGGGTAGGGAATCGCATCACAACCGGCAGTAATCCCCACCAAACCGGCGAGAATGCCGTTGACGATCATTGACAAGTCTGGCTTACCATCCTTAGCCCAGGAGGTAAAGGTGGAGGTAACACCACCAGCAGCAGCCGCCAGGGTGGTGGTCATGGCGATGTAGGTGATGTTGGGGGTGGCAGACAATTCAGAGCCGGGGTTGAAGCCATACCAGCCGATCCAAAGGATCAAGCAGCCCAGGGTGGCAATGCTCATGTTGTGGCCGGGGATGGCGTTCACGCCGTTTTCGGTGAATTTGCCAATCCGGGGGCCAAGGAACGCTGCACCCATGAGGGCCGCCCAACCGCCGACGGAATGGACGATGGTAGACCCAGCGAAATCATGGAATCCGACATCAGCGAGCCAACCCCCTCCCCAAAACCAATGGCCGGTGATCGGGTAAGCAACCGCCACCAACAGGAAGGAAAAGATCAAGAAAGAGACAAAGTGAATCCGCTCTGCCACAGCCCCAGAGACAATGGTGGCAGCGGTTGCCGCAAACGCCACTTGGAACAGGAAGGAGACGGAAATCGGCAAACCGCCCGGGAAGGGATCTAAGCCGTAGGTGGCGGGATCCTCACTGAGGAGGAAAAAGCCCTGGAGGCCAATGAAGCTGTTTTCAGAAGCCCCGTACATGAAGGCAAACCCAACGGCCCAATAAGCAATGGCGGCGATCGCAAACACGATCAGGTTTTTCGCTAGGACGTTCACGGCGTTCTTCTGACGACAGAAGCCGGTTTCCAGCATCCCGAACCCGGCATTCATGAAGATCACCAGCACCGCGCAGATGAAAATAAACACCGTATCAAGCATGCCTTTGATGACTTCGGGATCGCTAAAATCGATCTCATCCAAATCAAAAGCGTGTTGTGCCATTGCGGCCCCATCCCAAATCGTCAGGATTACCGCAACAAGAGGGATACAGAGGAGCCAATAGGGGGAAAACCAGCGGAAGATTTTTTGAATGGGTTTAAGGTTCCCGGCTACCGCTCGCTCCCTTCTCGATGTTGGTGAGAAAGAATTGACCAGATTGGATTTGGACATCACTGCAAAAACTTTCCTGAATGAAAGAAACAAAAATCAAGGTTCTGAAAGGGTTTAGAGACCCTGCTCCCATCAACGTCCTACCGGGGTTCACTCAGCGTCCAGATGGGCGGGTGAGGGTCGAGAGGTTGTTGAGGGCCAGCTCTAAACGGTCTGTTGAGTCTACATACTTAGCGGATTCACCGCTGAAAGTCTAGTCCTTGACAAGGAAAAATACGATGTAATCACGGTTGCGTTAGACTCTAGCAATGGGCAAGATCGCTACATAAACCCGTTGATTTTGAAGGGATTCAAGTTTTTTGTCTGTAGCTTTAATTACATTCAGTTCATCGTGTTGATTTTTAGTTCAACAGTGAACTTTAACTGCCCATGCCCCCCGCTGATGGCCAACCCTGTTTTGATCTGGGCCGTAATGATGATGTTCCTGTCGGGATGGTGAAGAACTCAGCAAAATTCCCGGAAAAACTGTAGCTAATGATACACAATTCCAAAAATACGTTATTATGGAGAAGTGAAAAGCAGTTAAGGAATCAAAATTTATGCATACCATTAAAGACCCCTGGACGACCGCCAAACTCACCCACCTCAGCCAAAGCCTCGGTGAAGCCTACGGTGCGCCCACGAATCATCGCAGCCACAAGCGCGTTCAAGATCCCTGGACTACCGCCGCCTGTTTAAAACTTGGTCAAAACCTCGCCGACGGCTATCTCTAAGCTCAGGGCAAATGCAAAACCCCGGAGGCTGCTTCTGGCCCCAAAGACCCCTCCGGTAACACCCGCATACTATTCGGGGCAACGCGGATCTTCACCGCTTCCCCCACGGTAAACGTGTCCAGCTTGCCAGGGTGGAGGTTTTGCCGCCGGATGATCAGCGTGCTTTTTGAGGTCAATTGCACCACAAAGCGCGTATCTGTGCCGAGGTAGACCACATCGCGGATTGTGCCTTGGAGGGCAAGGGGGTCGCTATGGGTTTGGGGATGAATCGTTACCTTTTCTGGGCGAATCACTAATGTCACCACCTTACCCACCGGTAACTCTGGCTCATAGGGAACGGAGAGCGTTAACTCCCCATCCACCAACACCACCAGGCCCCCATTGGCCTGCTCAATTACCTGGCCGATGAGAAAATTACTTTCACCGATAAAATCCGCCACAAACCGACAGGATGGCTCCTCATAAATTTCTGTCGGTGTGCCCACTTGCAGCACCTTGCCCTCCGAGAGGACGGCGATGCGATCGGACATCGTGAGGGCTTCTTCTTGATCGTGGGTGACATAGACAAACGTAATGCCCACCTGCTGCTGCATCGCTTTTAACTCCAACTGCATCGCTTTCCGCAGTTTGAGATCCAATGCCCCCAAGGGTTCATCAAAGAGTAAAACCTCCGGTTGCTTCACCAAGGCCCGGGCTAGGGCCACCCGCTGTTGCTGGCCGCCGGAGAGTTGGCGGGGGTGGCGATTTTCTAAACCGTTGAGTTTGACCAATGCTAAGGCATCTCCGACGCGGGAACGGATGTGCGTCTGGGGAACTCCTTCCATTTCCAGGCCAAAGGCGACGTTTTGGGCAACGGTCAGGTGGGGAAAGAGGGCGTAATTTTGGAAAACGGTATTGACGGGGCGGTGAAAGGGGGGGCGATCGCCCATGGCCTCCCCATGAATAAACACCTCTCCCACAGTGGGGGATTCAAACCCGGCAATCATTCGCAAAATTGTCGTTTTTCCACAACCGGAGGGCCCCAAGAGGGAAAAAAATTCGCCATCGCGAATCTGTAAATTTAACTGATCAATGGCCCGAAAGTCGCGCTGATTCTGTCCCTGAAATGTTTTTCCGACATCCACCAATTCAATGGCTAGTTTCATGCTTTTTATCTCCCTAGTCTGCCCCTGAGGGGGAATTGGCTTCCCCTGAATCTTGATGGATCAATGCGATCACCCTACTGGCCAATCGCCACCTTCAACTCTGTCCAAGCATCATCAAACAGTTGGGTATCTCCCCCCAACTCCTGAGCATATTCGAGATTGTTAAAGGTTTCTGGCGAGGGATAAATGCCGGGATTGTTGAGATCCTCTTCTGCAATTAAACCCTGCTCAATGGCAGCTTTATTGGGACTACCAAACTTGACATAGTTGGAAATTTTCGCGCCAATTTCCGGCTCCAAAATAAAGTTAATAAACTTTTCCGCCATTTCGGGATTGCGAGCACCCGTGGGAATGGCGAGGTTATCCGTCCAAACAATCGTCCCTTCTTCCGGGATCACGTAGCGGATGTTTTCGTTTTCTTCCATGACTTGAAAAACATCACCACTCCATTCGACGGCGATCGCCACTTCCCCCTGATCTAGCAAATCCTGACCCGTATCCGGTGCGAAGGTGGCCACCACATCCTTATGTTCAACAATGTAGTCCACAGCGGCTTTAATTTCGGCTGGATCCGTAGTATTGGGATTTTTCCCCAAAGCAATTAAGACAACCCCCAACATGGCGCGAGAATCTTCCAATAACGCCACCTTACCGGCGAACTTGGGATCAAACATTTGCGCCCAACTGGTGATTTCTTCCCCCGTCGCCTCGATGTTATAGCCAATCCCAGCGGTTCCCCACTGGTAGGGCACACTATATTCATTGCCGGGATCGAAGGGGGTATCTAAAAAGGCGGGATCAACATTCACCAAATTGGGAATATTGTCATGGTTGAGGGGCTTGAGCAAGCCTTGGGCCGCCATCCCTTCCACAAAATCCGAGGTGGGGACAATAATGTCATAACCGGGGTTGCCCGGTTGAATTTTGGCCAGCAGGGCATCATTACTTTCGTAGGTGTCGTACTGCACCCGCACATCATATTCCTGCTCAAACTGGGTGATCACATCGGGATCAATATAGGTTGACCAGTTATAAATACTCAGAACATTCGTGTCCGTGCGCCCTGGATTGCGGGTATCTGGACTGTCAGCGGTGCATCCGACGGGGATCATGACTCCGAAGAGGAACAGAAGCACAAACACGAGCAGTCGTTTCATAGCCTTTATTCAACCTAAAAAATGTGATCAGCAAGGAGGAATTGGGGTTTTGGGGCCCTGTCACCCTCAACCCACCCCATTATACAGAAGCGAGCAAAACCGCTTCTTAATCCATGGAATTAAAGCTGGAGCGATCGCCGCTGGAGGGCCAAAGAGGCCAGGACAATCAGGAACGAGGCCATCAGCATCAGGGTGGAGATGGCGTTAATGGCCGGTGTTACCGAGAGCTTAATCATGCCATAGACAAACACCGGCAGCGTTGTCGAACCCACCCCAGCGGTAAAGAAGGTAATCACAAAGTCATCGAGGGAGAGGGTGAAGGCCAGCAACGCGCCGCTGAGGATGCCGGGGAAAATTAACGGTAATGTCACCCGGTAGAACGTGCGCCATTCATTGGCCCCTAAATCCTGGGCCGCTTCCTCAAGGGCGGGGTCAAGTTCGGCAATGCGCGATCGCACCGTCACCGCCACATAGGAAATATTAAAAGCAATATGGCCAATGATCACCGTCGGCAACCCCAAGACGAGCCGCACCCCCGTCACCGTCTGGATCAACTGAAACACCAGACTAAAAAACACCAATAGGGAAATACCCATGGTGATGTCAGGGATGATAATGGGGAGGAAGAGCAGGGCCTCTAAAGCGGTTTTCTGGCGAAATTTAAACCGCTCCAGGGCTAAGGCCACCATTGTGCCGAATACCGTCGCCACCACCGTGGCAATGCCCCCCACCCACAAACTATTAAACAGCGCATCCCAAATCTGCCCCGTAATCACATCCGCCCCGCTTTCGCCAATCCCCGCAAACAGGCTGCGATACCAATCCAGCGTAAACCCCCGCCATACGGCATTGAGCCGGGAGGTATTGAAGGAATAGATCACTAAAATGGCGATGGGCAGATAGAGAAACAGCAGGGCGGCGAGGGTAATTCCCCACAGGCCCACCCGGCCGAGGAAACGGATCGCCAGATCCCAGCGGCGTTCAAGGGTTAAAGCGTTGCGCACGGTAATTTTAGGGGTAAAGGCATGGGCTTAGTTGGCTTTGAGTTTTTCATCGGCAACCCGAAAGTAAATCAAAATCGGGATTAACACAATCACAATCATCACAATCGACAGCACCGAACCAAAGGGCCAATGTCTTGCCCCCAAAAACTGGTTTTGCACCAAGTTGCCCATCATCAGCGTTTTCGCTCCGCCGAGAATATCCGGCGTGATGAACTCCCCGACGGCCGGGATAAAGACAAGGAGCGAACCAGCGACAATCCCCCGCAAGGTTAAGGGAAGAACAATGCGCACAAAGGTTTTCAGGTCATTGGCCCCCAAATCCTGCGCTGCATCCAACAGCGCAAAATCGAACCGCTCCAGCGTGGCATAGAGGGGCAGGATCATGAAAGGGAGATAGCCATAGACGAGGCCGACGGTGACGGCAAAGGAGTTAAACAGCAGATCCAGGGGTTGGTTAATCAGGTGCAAGCTGGACAGGAGGACGTTGATCACCCCTTCTTGGCGGAGGATGATAATCCAGGCGTAGATCCGCACGAGAAAGTTCGTCCAAAAGGGGATGATCACCAAGAGCAGCAATGTGTTGCGCCATTGGGGGGGACGGCTGGCGATGAAGAAGGCGAGGGGATAGCCGACGAGTAAACAGGCGACGGTGGTGAAGAGGGCCAACCAGAGCGATCGCCCCAACACGCCCCAATAGATCGGGTTAAAGAGTCGTTCGTAGTTACTGAGGGTGAATTGCCATTCTACGCCGCCGTAGGTTCCCCGCTCTAAGACGGAATAGAGCAGCACCATGAAGAGGGGGAGGACGAAAAAGAAAAAGAGCCAAACTGTGGCCGGGATCACCAGTACCGCTAAATTTAAACGGCGGCGATTGGTGGCGGTGGCTAAATGGGTTTGAATACGGTTGAACATTTAGCCTCCTCCCACAATGGTGACAATTTCGAGGCGATCGCCCTCCCCCATCCGGCAATCTTGCCAAAATTGGCGGTGTAAAATTTCGCCATTGTATTCAATGGCAATCAGGCGGGGATTGAGGCCCAAGGTTTCCAACAGGGAAAAGAGGGGGGTGGCGGCGGCACAGGGGACGGGCTTGCCGTTAACTTGGATCGTGATCATCGCCCGTACATCCGTTCTAAATAGGTGGTGAGGTGTTGGGTGGTGACGAGGGGATCTTCCGCCTGCATAATCGACCGCACCACCGCCACCCGTCGCGCTCCGGCCTGCATCACATCCCCCAAGGTTTCCAAATCAATGGAGCCGATGGCATACCAGGGAATCGGGCAGTTGCGGGCCGCATGGCGGACATAATCCAAACCCACGGCGCTGCGGCCCGGTTTCGTCGGCGTTTCATACACCGGCCCCACGCCAATATAATCCGCCCCTTCGGCGATCGCCCTTTCCATTTCTCCCGGATTATGGGTGGAGCGGCCAATAATCCGCCCCGGCCCCAACAGAGCACGGGCAACGGCAATGGGGGCATCCTGTTGACCCAAATGCACGCCATCGGCATTAACGGCGAGGGCGAGATCAATACGGTCATTGAGGATAAATAATGCGCCGTACTGATGGCAGAGATCCCGCAATTTCTGGGCCTGGGCGAGACGAATCTGATCATCGGCTTCCTTTTCTCGATATTGCACGAGTTTTAACCCCCCCTGTAATGCTGCTTCCACGATGGCAAAGAGTTGTTGAGAGGGGGCGGTGACGAGGTAGAGGGCGGCCGCGTCGAGGCGTTGGCGCAGATCATCGTCACCGCTGAGATTGCTTTCTAAGGTATAAACCCGATAGCGCATCTGTTTACAGGCGGCGGCCATTTCCGTTTGATAAAGTTTGGCGTATTCCTCTAAAACCCGCAGGGCTTCCTGAACGCGGCTGAGGTTGGCGTGGAGCAGGTCTTGAATATCAGCGCGGGTTTCCTCTTGGGGATGGGTGAGGGCCGTGCCAGGGTCGCTGGGGGTGTTGCGAGCGGCCCGCAGTTCGAGGCTATGCCATTGGGCTAATTCTTGGCGCAGGGCTTTGCAATCTTGGGTGAGTTGGGCATCATTGAGGCCGAATCGACACCATTCTTCGACGATGCGCAGGCCTTCTCTGGCGCGATCGAGGTTGGCATCGAGAATGCGATAGATGGCTTGTTGGGGGGTGGGGATCATACGGGGGTCAGGGGCAAATCAATTCCTATCCTAGAACAGAACCGAGAACAGCAATCTCAAAAACAAGTGGAAGATTTCCCCCAGGGATATCGTGAACTGGTTAGGATCAAGCCTAGCCCTGATCCCGTATTGCCCTATGAAGTACGTTCAAGAATACCGCGATGGGAGCCTTGCCCAAGATTATGCTGAGGCGATCGCCCGCATCACTACCCGCCCCTGGCAAATTATGGAAATTTGTGGCGGCCAAACCCATGCGATCGTTAAGTATGGCATTGATACGCTCCTCCCCCCTGGGGTGACGCTGATCCATGGCCCCGGCTGCCCGGTCTGTGTGACGGATATGGGGATTATTGATCAGGCCATTGCCTTGGCGCGAACGCCCGAAATTATTTTCTGCTCTTTTGGGGATATGTTGCGGGTGCCGGGAACGGAGCAGGATTTACTGTTAGTGAAGGCTCAGGGGGGGGATGTGCGGATCGTTTATTCCCCCTTGGATTGTTTAGCCATTGCCCAAAAGGAGCGCGAGCGCCACGTCGTCTTTTTCGCCGTCGGCTTTGAAACCACCGCCCCCGCCACAGCCATGGCGGTGTACCAAGCCCAACAGATGGGCATTACCAACTTTTCTCTGTTGGTATCCCATGTTTTAGTGCCGCCGGCCATGGAGGCAATTTTGAGCGATCCGGCCTGCCAAATTCAGGGCTTCTTGGCCGCCGGCCATGTTTGTACGATCATGGGTTATGAGCAATATGAACCGATCGCAGCGAAGTATCAGATCCCCATTGTGGTGACGGGGTTTGAGCCGGTGGATATTCTCCAGGGCCTCTATCTCTGTATTCAGCAGTTGGAAAAGGGGGAATTCCGCTGTGAAAATCAGTATGCTCGTTCGGTGCAGCGGGGAGGAAATCCGACGGCTCAACGCATTATGGATCAAGTTTTTGCGATCGCCCCTCAACAATGGCGCGGCATCGGCACAATCCCCCAGAGTGGTTTGAAGTTGCGCCCGGAATTTGCTGAGTATGATGCTCAGGTACGGTTTAGCGAGTTACTGAATACCGTTAAGCCTGCCGTTGCCCCCACAGAATGTATTAGCGGCGAGATCCTCCGGGGGGTGAAAAAGCCCCACCATTGCCCCGCCTTTGGCACAAAATGCACCCCAGAGCGGCCCCTGGGTGCGCCGATGGTTTCCTCGGAGGGGGCCTGTGCGGCCTATTACCGCTATCGGCAAACCCCCGTAACTGCCTAGTTCGTGAGGTGGGCTTCTAAGAACCAGAGGCGTTTATCAATGGTGCGGGAAATTTCCGTGTAGAGGTCGGCGGTATCGGCATCGCCCAATTCATCGGTTTGGTGAATGGCGCGGCGGAGGTGCTGACCATAGGCCGCAAAGCGATCGGCCAAAGCGGTGACATGGGCCACACCGTCGGCAATATCCAGGGGATATTCCGGCAAAATCGAAGCGGCTGCGGCAATGCGGGCGGTTCCCAAGGCCGTTCCCCCCAAAGCGGTGATCCGTTCCGCCACCAGATCCACATAGGCTTCTAATTCCCCGGCCAACTCATCGAAAAGCTCATGGAGTTGGAGGAAGTCCAAGCCCTTGACATTCCAATGGGCCTGTTTGGCTTGGGTTTTGAGGTCGAGGGTGCTGGCCAGGGTTTGGCTGAGAATATTGATCACGGGCGATCGCACCTCCTGGGGGAGATCGATGCGGGTGGCATAAAGTTTTTGAGATGTATTCGGTACTGTTGCAGTCATTGCGGAACCTCCGAAAAATGAGTGTGGGATCAAGTAGAAAAGGCGGAGCTTGGGTTATTGCTAACGATCGCAACAACCCAAGCCGTACCGTTTAGATCAAAGTTAACTGATCAAAAGGCGGGTTGAAGTCCGCCAGAGGAGAGCGTACTATTTTGCACCTTTGAGGTAAGCGAGCATCGTGTCAGCGTCGGACACTTCAAAGGGATCGGCGGGGCAGTTGTCTTCGTAGCCCGGCTCGATGAAGATTTTTTCGATGGTGCAGTCGTTCACCACCATGGAATAACGCCAAGAGCGCAGACCAAAACCAAGGTTAGATTTATCGACAAGCATCCCCATTTTGCGGGTGAATTCGCCGTTACCATCGGGCAGCAGGGCAACCTTATCAGCCCCCTGGTGTTTGCCCCATTGGAACATCACAAAGGCATCGTT
>JAABSU010000215.1 GCA_011390265.1 Spirulina sp. | reverse complement strand
AATCCGGGGTAGAGCGGCCCGTCGTCATTTTTATGGTCGCCTTGCACGGCCTCACCCCCCTACTGTGCTGGCTTTTCCCCTCTGCCCTAGGCGTAGGGATGCTTTTCGCCCTCTACCTCTTAACCGGCCTGGGGATTACCGTCGGCTATCATCGCCGCCTCACCCACCAATCCTTTCAAGCTCAGGGCTGGGTGGATCATATCCTCGCCGTGTTGGGGCTATTGGCGGGGGAGGGGCCGCCGATTTTCTGGGTGGCGCACCACCGCAAACACCACAAACATAGCGATTTACCCGGCGATCCCCACACGCCTAAAGACGGCTTTTTCTGGGCCCATTGGCTCTGGATTTTTCCCAAACAGGATAAGCGGCGGCTAGGGGTGCTCTATCGCCGCTGGGCCCCGGATCTCTTGGGCAATGAATTTTATCTGCTCCTCGAACGGTCTTATTTCTATTGGCATTTGGCGCTCTTGGTGGGGCTGGCGGCGTTGGGCTATCTCGTCGGCGGTTGGTATATGGCCGGCTCCTTTGTCGCCTATGGCTTTTTCCTCCGCATGGTGGTCGTGCTGCATATCACCTGGATGGTGAATTCTGTGGCCCACGTTTGGGGCTATCGCAACTATGAAACCACGGACACCAGCCGCAATAACCCCGTAGTGGGCATTTTGGCCCACGGCGAAGGCTGGCACAACAACCATCACCACATCCAGCAGGCGGCGAACCATGGCCAACGGTGGTGGGAATTTGACCTCAGCTTTTTGGTGATTAACGTCTTAGCGGTGCTGAGTTTACCCTTGAAATGGGTGGGTTGGGGCGATCGCCGTCCCGTCTCCCAACTCAAGGTTTATTCCTACGCAGACCAGAAAATCACCACCCGGTTTCGCAATTAGGGGGAATGGGGAATGGGCAACGGGCAACGGAAGGGCGAAAAATTTTTCGCCCCTACATTCCCGCGTTAGTTCAATCCCTCCCGTTCCCTGTCCCCTATTCCCTATTCCCTATTCCCTGTCCCCTATTCCCCCAAATTCCCCCCCATCCCTACCAGATTCCTCGCCATTTCGTTTAACCTTAATAGAGATGGGGGCTAGCGGCCCCTCGATTATCCTTTCCACAATTAAGGAGATCATCTCCCCATGGCCAACGAGCAAGACCGCATTATTATCTTTGACACCACCCTTCGCGATGGCGAACAGTCCCCCGGTGCAACGCTGAACGTTGATGAAAAACTGACGATCGCCAAAGCACTGGCCCGACTGGGGGTAGATGTGATTGAAGCGGGTTTTCCTCGGGCCAGCACTGGCGATTTTGAAGCGGTGCAAAAGATTGCTGACCAGGTGGGGACGGAAAACGGCCCGACGATCTGCGGTTTGGCGCGGGCAACGAAAGAGGATATCCGTCAAGCTGCCGAAGCGGTGAAACCGGCGGCCAAGGGTCGCATTCACACGTTCATCGCCACCTCCGATATTCATTTAGAATACAAACTCCGCAAGAGCCGCCAAGAGGTTTTGGACATCATCCCCGATATGGTGGGCTATGCCAAATCTTTGGTCAATGATATTGAGTTTTCCCCCGAAGATGCGGGGCGCAGTGACCCCGAATTTTTGTATCAGGTGTTGGAAGTGGCGATCGCCTCTGGGGCCACCACCGTCAACATTCCCGATACCGTCGGTTACACCACGCCGGAAGAGTTCGGGGCCTTGATCCGGGGCATTAAGGAAAATGTCCCCAACATTGATCAGGCGATTATTTCCGTCCATGGCCACAACGATTTAGGGTTAGCGGTGGCGAACTTCCTGTCAGCGGTGCAAAATGGGGCGCGACAACTGGAATGCACCATCAACGGCATTGGCGAGCGGGCGGGCAATGCGGCCCTAGAGGAATTGGTGATGGCCCTCTATGTGCGCCGTGGTTTTTATAACCCCTTCTTAGGGCGGCCAGCGGACTCCCAGGAACCCCTCTGCAACATTGACACGACGCAGATTTACAAAACCTCGCGCCTCGTGTCCAATTTAACCGGGATGTTGGTGCAGCCCAATAAGGCCATTGTGGGGGCCAATGCCTTTGCCCATGAATCAGGAATTCATCAGGACGGCGTGTTAAAACACCGCCTCACCTATGAAATCATGGATGCCCAATCCATCGGTTTAACGAAAAATCTGATCGTTTTGGGTAAACATTCCGGCCGCCATGCCTTCCGCGATCGCCTCCAAACCCTCGGTTATGACCTTTCCGAAACGGATTTAAACAAGGCCTTTTTGCGGTTTAAGGATTTAGCCGATAAGAAGAAGGAAATTAGCGATCTCGATTTAGAGGCGATCGTCAATGATGAAACCCAGCACGTCCCGGAACTGTTCCATTTAGAATTGGTGCAGGTTTCCTGTGGCGATCGCGCCCGCCCCACCGCCACCGTGACGCTCCGCACCCCCCAAGGGGAGGAACTCACCGATGCTGCCATTGGGACGGGGCCGGTGGATGCGGTGTATCGGGCGATTAACCGGGTGGTGAATATTCCCAACGAACTGATCGAATATTCGGTGAAGTCTGTCACCGAGGGCATTGATGCTATGGGTGAGGTGACGATTCGCCTGCGCCATGAGGGGCGGACGTTCTCCGGTCATGCGGCGAATACGGATATTATCGTCGCCTCGGCTCGGGCCTATATCAGCGCCCTCAACCGCCTCTCGGCAACGCTCAACCAAACGGAAAACCCGATCCACCCCCAAGCGGCGGCTTTGGCCTAGGGTTCTTCCTTGGAGTCACGACTCACGTAGGGGCGAAAAATCTTTCGCCCCCTAGCCGTCTTGAGCAATTGCCCGCATTTCTCCCGGCCCATGAAACCCTCAACCGCGTTTATTTCCATTGCAGATTACCTTGAAGGTGAACAACAGAGTCCGATCCGCCATGAATATTTAGGCGGTCAAATCTTTGCCATGGCCGGCGGCAGTGAGGAGCATAATCGCATTGCCCTTAATATTGCCAGTTTATTGAAGCTACACCTACGGGGCAGTGGTTGTAAAACGTTCATTGCGGATATGAAGGTGAATATTGCCATTGCCCAACGGACGGCTGATCTGTTTTATTATCCCGATGTGATGGTGACTTGCGATCGCCAAGATCCTGAAAAGTTTTATAAACGGTTTCCTTGTTTGATTGTGGAGGTGCTTTCTCCTGCCACGGAAAGCCTAGATCGGCGGGAAAAATGGCTAAACTATCAAACGATTCCCAGTTTACAGGAATATATTCTTGTTTCTCAATCGACGATGAAAGTGGAGATCTATCGATTGAATCAGGGGGGAGATTGGATGTTGGAAATTCTAGAGGCTGATGATTGTTTGGTCTTAAATTCTGTGGGTTTAACGTTAACGATGGCAGAGATTTATGATGAGGTTTTGACCCCATGATGGGGCGATCGCCCCCTATGCGCTCATCAATCGAAATTAGGGAGGGGCGATCGCGCTTCCCTGAAACCCGGTTTCTCTCACAGCCTAGAAACCGGGTTGCCCCCATCCCCTCATTTCCTGCCTAAATTCCCCCAAAAACCCGGTTTCAAACCGACTAAAGATTCCTTACCTTGCGTAACTCCTCCAAAAACTCCTCCCGCGTCACCGACCTTAAAACCTCGCGCCTTTCCTGGGTATAATCTCCCTGTCCCCAACCCATTTGTTGCAAAAAGCGAATCGCATCAGACTGTCCCAAATGATTGACTAAAATCTGATAGCCCTTTTCTCTTAACTCTAGTGCGTTCATCATCAACGACTCCTGTTTACTGCTCCTGTAAAACCTCAATCAGCCACACCACCGGATTACGAATAGCTACATTTAATTGTAGTTCATGCCTGCGAGCCGTCTTGAGCAAGCGATCATCCGTAGAAAGAAAAATATCCGCCCCAGACGCTTCTGCACAAGCCAGATGAAAAGAATCAAAAAGCCCAAACCCCAGACCTTCTAGTTGTTGTGAACGTTCCTCAACCCCCTGATTGATTTCCTGCATTCGTGTTGCTAATGCCAAGAGATTAAAGATGCTGGTTTTTTTCTCCAGATTCCGCATTTTTTCCAGTTCTACGAGAATGGCTTCACTCGAAATTAGTTGCCATTCTCCCGTGCGAACCCGTTCCAGAATACTTAAAACTGAGTCTCCCTCTAGCCGAACCCGCTCCTGCACCCAGTCATCAAAGGGGCGATTGAGACAACACACATCCAAATATACCGCAACCATCACACCCCTTCCATACCCCCAACGCCAAAACAGCACCCCCATTCTACCCCCCAACCCAGAAACCGGGTTTCTTGCATCCCCTCCCTTCCTCGCTACAGCCTCCCTGAAACCCGGTTTCTCCCACAGCCCAGAAACCGGGTTGCCCCCATCCCCTCATTTCCCGCCTAAATTCTCCCAAAAACCCGGTTTCAAACCGACTCAAAATTCCTCACTTTGCGTAACCGCCTGCAAAAACTCCTCCCGCGTCACCGACCCTAAAACCTCCCTTAGAATTGGTGCAGGTTTCCTGTGGCGATCGCGCCCGCCCCACCGCCACGCTCCGCCCAAGACTCACGTAGGGGCGAAAACCGGGTTTCTGATCCCACTCTTGCATACAATGGATTTATTGCGTTTTTCTTTTCGTCATGCGCCATTGTTTGAATCCTGCCTGTTGTCAGCCGAACCCGGACGGCTACCAGTTTTGCCAGAAATGCGGAAACCCGTTGTTGTTGCGGGGGGGGCGGTATTGGGCGAAGGAGGTGATTGGTAAAGGGGGGTTTGGGCGGACGTTTTTGGCAGTGGATGAGGATAAGCCCTCGAAACCCTTTTGTGTGATTAAGCAATTTTTACCCGAAGATCCTAAGTCCCTTACCAAGGGGATGGAACTGTTTGAGCAAGAGGCGCAGCAATTGGAAATTCTGGGTAAGCATCCCCAAATTCCGGAGTTATTTGCGTATTTTATTGAAAATAATCAGTCCTATTTGATTCAGGAGTTTATCAATGGGATCACCCTCACGAAAGAACTGGCAGATGATGGAGTATTTTCAGAGCAACAGATTCGGGCGTTATTGGCAGACTTGCTGAATATTCTGGAATTTGTTCATGGTAAAAATGTGATTCACCGGGATATCAAGCCAGATAATATTATTCGTCGTCAGGCTGATCAAAAACTAGTCTTGGTAGATTTTGGAGCGGTGAAAGTATTGCAGCAGGTACAGCGCACGGTGACAGGGACTAAAATTGGTTCACCGGAATATTGCGCACCGGAGCAAGGGATGGGGAAAGCAAGATTCAATAGTGATCTCTACAGTTTAGGGGTCACTTGTTTACATTTACTCACCCAGGTTGCTCCCTTTGATTTATATGCAGTTCATGATGCGGAATGGGCTTGGCGAGATTATTTGAATGGCAATCGGGTTAGTGATGATTTAGGCAAAATTTTAGATCGACTGGTTGAGTCAGCATCAACAAGACGTTATCAATCAACAGCGGAGGTTTTAGCGGATCTTCAGCCTGCACCAAGAACGTCCTCCCCTGTAAAACCATCTCCTACTCCTCAACCTTCTAAACAGCCACCTTCTATACCTCAACCTCCTACACCTATCTCAACACAAAAAATCCAAATCTATCAGTACGAGATCATCACGGTGAATGAGCAGGGGGGAATTGCTCAACGGCAAAATGGAAAAAATCAGGGCTATCTGGAAAACACCCAGGGATTAAACCTAGAAATGGTGACGATTCCGGCGGGAGAATTTATGATGGGATCACATACTAATGATGAAGGCCCCCGGCATCGAGTTACTGTACCGGAATTTTCCATGAGTCGCACCGCTATCACCCAAGCACAATGGCAAATTGTTGCCCAACTGCCCCAAATCGTGCGCTCGCTAACGCCTGATCCCGCTCATTTCAAAGGCAAAAACAATCCTGTGGAAACGGTGAGTTGGGAAGACTGCATCGAGTTCTGTCTGCGGTTAAGCCAAGCCAGTGGCAGGTTCTACCGTCTGCCCAGTGAAGCAGAATGGGAATATGCCTGTCGAGCGGGAACAACAACCCCGTTCCACTTCGGCCCCACCCTCTCGCCGCAAGTGGCCAACTATGACAGCAACAACACCTATGGCAAGGGCAAGAAAGGGAAATATCACCAGAAAACGATTCCGGTAGGAAGTCTAAACGCCCCCAATGCTTGGGGACTGCATGAGATGCACGGGAATGTCTATGAGTGGTGTTTAGATGATTGGAATAGCAGTTACAGCTTGTTCAGTATTTAGCTAGTACAGTAGCAGCATTTAGCAAACCAGTTCTTAAACGTATTTGTTCCAATCAA
>JAABSU010000214.1 GCA_011390265.1 Spirulina sp. | reverse complement strand
GGCCGACCTGCGGGGGTTTGCCGATTTTAACGGCATGATCAAGGGTCGGCTTGCCAACCCGATGGTCGCGGGAGATCTCCGTTTTGTGGATCTGGCGTTGAATCAATTTATTTTTGATTCAGAACTGGCGGGGCCGGTGACAGTGGATCGCCATGCCGGAGCCATTGATCTCTTGGGCAATGACGACATCGACCCCAATCGCCTCCAACTCAGCCTCGGCAATAATTACCGCCCCACCGCCTTTGATATCCGCCTTGGCCCCATCCTTGCCCAAGGCTACACCGAAGACCAGATCCTCATTGCCACGTTGGTACAATTGCCCCTCGCCCAGGTCAAGCCCTTTTTACCCCTCCAACTTTTACCCCCCCTAGTGGCGGCCCAACCCTTGGGGGGGAGCCTCACCGGCCGGATGCGGGTGGATTGGCTCACGGGGGGCGTGGCGGGAGAGATTGCCATTGAAAACCCGGTGTTGGCTCAGTTAGAAGCGGAATATTTTTCCGGTGTGGTTCAGTATAACCAGGGGGCGATCGCCCTTCGAGATAGCCATTTAACCCTTGGAGCCAGCCGCTATGATCTCAGCGGCGAACTGATCCCCTTTGGCCCTGACCCCCGAATTTCTGGCCGGGTAGTGGTAGAAAACGGCTTTGTGGAGGATATCTTTGCCGCCCTGGATTGGCGCAATTTTTCCGATGTGGTGCGGTTTGCCAATAGTTTGGGGCAGACCGCCACGGGTCGAGCTGCTGATCTGAACACCGTCGCCGTAGGCCGGCCCGGGGCAACGCTGCCGGAACAACTGAGCCGCCTTTCTGAAATTCGCCAACTCAATGCCCAGCGCCGCCGAGACAGTATTGATAATTTACCATTACCCCGGTTGGATGAAATTGCCGGCGCATTCAATGGTGAAATCAGCTTTGCCGGGCCACTCACAGCAGATTTTGATGCCTTCACTGCTGAGGTGGAACTGGAGGGCCAAGATTGGCAATGGGGAGCCTATCAAGCGGAAACGGTGACATTGTTGGGGAATTTAGCCGAAGGGGTGGTGCGGTTGCGGCCCTTGGAATTAGCCAGTGAGGGGGGCTTGCTTTCCCTAGCGGGGGTGTTTAGTGCGGCGGAAATTACCGGCCAGTTGCAAATTGATGACTTCCCGATTATCACCCTTCAGGATTTACTCCCCCTCCCCCCCGCCATCGGTTTAGGGGGCACCATTAACCTGACAGCAACATTGAGCGGCGATCGCCTCAACCCCCGCGCCCTTGGCCGGATCAACATCCTCAACGCCAGCGTTAATGAAACCCCCATTTCCACCGCCACCGCCAACTTCAGCTACAACAACGCCCGCCTCGCCTTCACCGCCAACAGCACGCTGATCCCCGATGGAACGCCTTTGCGGGCCACGGGCCAAGTCCCCTACCAAATCCCCATCCCCGGCACATCCCCCCCCGAGGATTATCAATTCCGCCTCAGCGCCCAGGCCAGTGATGATGGTTTAGCCATTTTAAATATTTTGACCCGCCAAAACCTGATTTGGCAGGCGGGTTCCGCCGATGTGAATGTGGATCTTCAGGGGGAAATTAACCCCGATCGCTTTGCCCTTGATACCTTAATTGCCAATGGAACGGTGGTGCTAGCCGATGGGGTGATTGGGTCGAAGTTGCTCCCCGATGTGATTACCGATATTAAGGGCAACATTGCCCTCAATTTTGATCAAATTGATGTGGAGGGCATCACCGGGCAATTTGGCGGCGGCTTGATTCAGATCGCCGGGAGTTTGCCGACGTTCCAAGCTCGGCCCCTGGAGAATCCTTTAACGGCGGAATTGGAGGCCCTGGCGATCGCCCTCAAGGGGTTATTCACCGGCACAATTCAAGGGGATGTCCAAATTCTCGGCACGGCCTTAGCTCCGGTCATGACAGGAACCCTAGGGGTGAGGGATGGGGAACTGCAACTCTCGGGAGCAGCGGCCCTGGGTGGGGGCGAACCCAGTGACGAAGAGGGCAATGGCTTTGTTGAATTTCAAAATTTACGCCTCGTCTTAACCAATGATTTTCGGATTCGTCAAACGCCCTTTTTAGATCTCTTTGCCCAGGGAGAATTATTGACCAATGGCACATTTGGTAATTTAGAACTAGAGGGGGCGATCGCCCTCAAATCCGGCTATGTCAACCTCTTCACCACCACATTACGCCTCGACAATAACTATGAAAACCAAGCTATTTTTACCGCATTTAATGGTTTAGATCCCCTTTTAGATCTGCGTTTAGTGGGGTCTGTGCTGGAAAGCAATCAGCAATCCTTGGCGGTGGAATCCCTCTCTTCAGAAATTAGTGATAGTCGCGTCGGGTTAGGAAGTTTGCAAAATATTGTCGTGCGAGCAGAAGTCAGCGGCTCCGCCTTGGAACTGGCGGATACGCTCCGCAACTCCGCCCAAACCGGGGCCCGTCCCCGCTCGCAACTGATCACGCTCACCAGTAGCCCCGGCCGCAGTGAGACGGAAATTCTCGCCCTCTTGGGGGGGAGTTTTCTGAATTCCGTCGCCGGGGGGGATGGGACGGCTTTGGTGGGGGGGTTGGCAAATATTGCCGGAACGACGCTGTTTGGGGAGGCCCAGCGGGCGATCGCCGAAGCCCTCACCCTCAGTGAATTTCGCATCTTTCCCGCCCAAGTGATTAACGAAGATAAAACCGCTGGTGGTTTAGGGGTGGCGGTGGAGTTGGGCAAAACCGTCGCCGATCGCGTTTCCCTCTCTGTCCTGCAATTCATCACACCTGCGGGCATCCCCACCCGCTACAATATCCGCTATCGGGTGAATGACAATTTCACGATTCGCGGCTCGACGGATTTCCAAGGGGATAGCCGCACGTCCATTGAATATGAAACCCGCTTTTAATAGTATTGACCACTGCCAGAGCAATGACCCTCAAACGCCTTGCCTTGATCCTAATGACCCTGTTGGTGGTGGCCCGTGTCGGCCTTGCCCTTGTGGGGAGCCTGAATGAACCCCAAGTTCAGGGCCAATTGGAACTGTACCAAACCAATTTGATCCTCAAAGCAGCGGAATACCAAGCTGATAGCCCTGAATTGCAGCAACCGGTTGAGCAACTGCTGGGCACGGCTCCCTACGACAACGCCGCCAAGCAATACGCAAGTATTTACGAAAGCACGACGAAAACCCTCCAACAACTGGAAAGCCAAGCTCAACAGGCTGCCCTCTTGGTGAACGATGGGCAAATGATGGCGGTGAATGGGGCCATTGACGAAATCCACACCTTTCAAGCGCAAATTCGGATTAACTTGGGCATCCTTGCCGCCCATAGCCAGGATTTAAAAACGGCCCAATCCCAATGGCAAGAGGTGAGGAACAGGGAACCGATGGTGCAACCCTGGGGTAAAACCGCCACAGTCCTCAGCCAACTGTGGCAGGAATCCCCCGCAAATTTGCCCCCGGATACCTCAGCAATTTTGCAAACGGAACTCAAAGGTTGGTTTGCCAGTGAGGCCCTAGCCCAGTTCTACACCGTCACCGACCAACCCACCGCCCTAACGCAATTGCAAACCGAGCGGCAGGCATTGGCAGAAACGGCTTTGATTCGATTGGGGGCGATCGCCCTCCTGCCCACCGTCGGCGGTTTCGTGGGGATTAGTCTGATCCTCTTCCTATTGGGACAATGGGCGCTCCGTCGTCAGGAATCCCTATTGGCTAGCCCCTTCGCCCCCTTCACCGTTCCCTGGGACGGGGAAACTACGCTGCAAGGGATTGTCGTCGGCTTCTTCTTCTTTAGTCAAATTGTCCTGGCTACCACGCTCCCCCTATTGGTCAGTCTCGCGGGCCTCAATCCCAGCGGCTTTGATCTGCGGGGCAAAGCTCTATATATCCTGTTTAGCTATGGGATCATGACCGCTGGCGGCTTAACAATCCTTTACTACACGATCCGCCCCTACTTCCCCCTCCCAGAAGGCTGGTTTAAGGTGAAGTTGTGGGGACGTTGGCCCCTGTGGGGGGTGGGGGGTTATGCGGTGGCGATTCCCTTGGTGTTTTTGGCTTCGTTGATTAATCAACAATTTTGGAGCGGCCAGGGGGGCGGCAACCCGATTATCCTGCTGGCGTTGCAATCCCAAGATTTATTAGCCCTGGTGATCTTTTTTGTCACCGCTTCCCTCGCCGCACCGATTTTTGAAGAAATCATGTTTCGGGGCTTTTTGTTACCCTCCCTAACCCGTTATCTCCCCAGTTGGGGGGCGATCGCCCTCACCAGTGTGCTTTTTGCCGCCGCCCATCTCAGTTTGGCGGAAATGCTCCCCCTCACGGTTTTGGGGGGAATTTTGGGGTTTGTCTATTGGCGATCGCGCAATCTCCTCGCCTCAATCCTGCTCCATAGTCTGTGGAATAGCGGCACATTGATCAGTTTGTTCCTCTTGGGGCGTTGAGTCTGACGGGGAGGGCAACGCTAAAATTGGGGATAAACTGCGAGGGAAAACATGATGTTAGAGGCGATCGCCACTGCTATCGAAGCAGAAGACTATCGAGGAGCCGCCCAACTCCTCAAGCCGTTATTGAAGAGCGATCTCCGTAATCCTTGGGTGCAGTTCTATGTGGGGCGGGTTCAGGAGGGCCTAGGGAAAACCTCCGAAGCAGAAAAACGCTATCGTCAACTCCTGCCCCAAGTCACCAACCCCAAACTAATGACGCAAGTTCGCCAAGGCATTGCCCGGATTACGGCGTTGCAAATGAATGCTAAGGAGGGGGCGATCGCCGCCGCCCTCTCGGCTCCAGGGGGGCAAACCTTGGGGGCTTTAATTCTAGAACCCCTGGTTAATCTCGATAAAAAAGCCGCCGCCCAAGCCTTCGGGGCCGTGATGAATATCGATGCCTATACCGCCCGGTTGCAACTGCCGAGCCGAGGCTGGCGCTTTTATCGCACCGGCAAAATGGGCGAACTCCACTACTACACCCAGCAATTACGCCAAGCTCAGATTCCCTGCTTTGCCCTCCCCCTCACAAAACTGAGTGAATTGAATGTCTTCACCGTCCAGTATTTTGCCGCTGGGGGTGTAGCGCCAACGGTGCGCTGTATCAATGGCGAAGGCCAGAAGGGATCGCTCTCCTTCCAATGGTCAGAAGTGAGCCAACGGGTGGAGGGGCGGATTCCTCTATTTGAATCGGTGGTGACGGTGGATGCAAAGCATCGCATTGTTCGCAAAACCCAACTTCAGGATTATGTAGTGTTTTGCGATCTCCATTTACCGGAACGCAACTGTATTCTCCGTCTCAGTGAACACCGTTATCAATTCCTCAATGGCATCACGCTCACCCCCGCCTTGGCTCCGGGGGAGCCGGAGACGGTCAGCCAAAGTTGGCAATATTTAATGGCCTTTTTAAAGGAAAAGCTGCCCTCGGTGGTGGTGTGGTCGGACTTTGCCAGTTTTGCCGATACGGTGCTGGATTTTCGCGAAACCCTGAGCCGGATTCCCGCCCAACTGGATTTAGAACGTCGCCACGCCAGTCTTTGGGATCCCGCTTTTCATCTCTACAGTGGTTTGGCCTATTGGCGGCAGGCCCCTGCTTCCCCAGCGCCACAGTCCCAACTACCACCGGCTTTCTAAGTTGAGCCAACGGTAAATAACGCCTCTGCGGTGGCGAGATGTTGTTGCAATGTTCCCACCGGGAGCGGCCCCTGAAGGTGTTGCCAGGGAAGCACTTGATCGCGATCCCAATGGTCATGGACGTAGTAATCGAGGGGGGGAAGTTGGCCCTTGAGGGTTTTGAAGGCGCGTTTATAACTGCCGAGGGAATCGCCGTAGTGGCGGGTGAGTTCCAATAGGGGGGTAATGCGGCGATCGCCCCTGGAAATTAAGGCTTGAATTACCGACCAGTTGTAACTTTCGGGGCGAAAATCGCATCCTTGCGATCGTAATCCCTTTTGCAATGCTTTCAAGCGTTTTTCGGCATTGCGATCCACGCCGTACCATTGAAAGGGGGTGTGGGCTTTGGGGACAAATGTGCTACAACCGAGGGTAAGGCGCAGTTGGGGGGCGGTTTTTTTCAAGGCCTGAACCATGGCGAGGGTGGCTTCCACATCTTCCGGCTGTTCCCCCGGTAATCCCACCATGCCATAGAGCTTAATCGCCTTTAATCCCCCGGCGGCGGCATTGGCGGCACAGGTTTGGATCTCTGCGTTACTCAACTTTTTATTAATAATGTCCCGTAATCGTTCGGAGCCACTTTCGACGGCGATCGTGATTGAGCGGGTATCGCGGGCGGCGAGGAGTTGGGCCAGTTCGACGGTGACGGTGTTGGTGCGCACAGATGCAATG
>JAABSU010000213.1 GCA_011390265.1 Spirulina sp. | reverse complement strand
CTAGAAAATGGAAAACGGGTGGGGTATTTGGTGGAAGTGGACGAAACCAAGACGATTTTTTCCAGCCCGCAAGATCAATTGACGCTGGACTATGTGAACGGCCGCTTTGGTTAAGGGGCCGGGTTGATGGTTTTGAGCAGGGGGGCGATCGCCCCCCGCTTGTTTGGGGGGAGCAGTGGCGAGGGGGCCAAGGGAAACGGTTAAGCCCGTATTGGTATTGAGCTATACTGTGAACAATCGCAGCATCCATCACCGAAGATCGGAAAAAGATCGGAAAAATTCAGGTTGGGATTGCAATAATCCCGAATTGCGCTACCCGTTCCGCAGTTAGTTGATGATCTCTCCCCTGTTCCTGACCCTTAAGATCACTGTTGGGAAACTACGCTGGAGGAGCCGCATCATTTTGTCCATCGTCTCCCTCAATACTCCCTATGAATATTCAAACCCCCCAAGGTCTCGCTCTGGATAACACCCTCGCCCAAGAGCCGGATGCCCATGTCAAAGTGGATGAACTGCTGAACCGGATTAGTCGCCGGATTTTGCAGTCTTTGGATCTGGAAAATACCCTGAGTGTGACCGCTGCGGAAGTGCGGGACTTTTTGGGGGTGGATCGGATTAAGATTTATAAATTTGCCCCCAATGGGGATGGCCAGGTGGTGGCGGAGGCTTTAGATGGCGATCGCCTCCCTTCTCTATTGGGGTTAAACTTCCCCGCCGATGATATCCCCGCCCATGCCCGCGAGCTATTCATGAGTGCAAAGATGCGCTCCATTGTCAATGTGGACACGGGTAAAATCGGCCAAGGCTGTGTCTATAACCCCGGCACCAGCATCGAAATTCCCGAAGATATCCGCTTTCGCCCCCTTGATCCCTGTCATCAGGAATACCTCACCGCCATGGGGGTGAAAGCCTCCCTAGTGGTTCCGATCCCTGATGGGAATCGCGCTTGGGGGCTATTGGTGGGCCACCATTCCGAATCCTGGACGGTATCAGAAACCCGGTTGCGAGGGGTGCAGATGGTGGTGGATCAGTTGGCGGTGGCGATCGCCCAAGCCAACCTCTGGCAAGCCGCCCAGGAAAAAGCCCAACGGGAGGCGATCACCCACCAGATCAGCCAGCAACTCCATTCGATCACCGCCATGGATCTGCAAGCCGCCCTCGTCACCACCGTTGAAAAACTCAACGCCTGCGGCGGCCGTCTCTTCCTCAACCGCACCGCCCTCGAAACCTACCTCAACAACCCCACAACCGCCGTCAATGCCCCCTCACCCCTGGATGCCCTGGAGGTGATTACCGTCGGAACCCAACCCACCACTCCCACAGGGCAACGGTTTACAGAAATGGAGCAATCCAACGCCTGGCAAAACTTTTTTCAGCAAATTCAAGAACCCAGTTGGGCCACGATTAACATCTACACCGTGCCCCAACTCCGGAATATTCAGGCCACTTTCCGAGCCACGGCGATCCGCGGCCTGCTCGTTGTCCCGCTCCAACTGGAACAGCAACGCTTCGGCTACCTCACCCTCTTCCGGGATGAAATTGCCACGGAAACCCTCTGGGCCGGTGAATTCAACCCCGATGAGCGCCAGGTTCAGCCCCGGCTTTCCTTTGAAGTGTGGAAAGAGTCGATCCATGGCCAATGCCACCCCTGGACCACTTCAGATCGTCAACTGATCGAAGCCCTAGCCGAAGAATTTGCCTCCGGCATTCAACAACATCACCTCTACCACCTGTCTCAACTGGTGAATGCCAGCCTGGAGGAACAAATTCAAGACCGCACCGCTAAACTGCAAGCGGCCCTCACCAAACTGAGCCAAACCCATTTACAACTCACCCAGGCAGAAAAAATGTCCAGCTTGGGGCAATTGATTACCGGCGTGTGCCATGAAATTCACAACCCGATTAATTTTATTGCCGGGAATTTAAGCCATGCCCAGCATTATTTTGATGATGTTTTCAATCTGCTAAGTTTCTATCAACAGATCGCCCCAGCAGAAATGGCAGCGGCCATGGCCACTGAACAAGAATCCGTCGATTTAGACTTTATTGCTGAAGATTTTCCCAGCTTAATCGCCTCGATGCAAACGGGGATTGACCGGATTCAAACGGTGGTGCGATCGCTCCTGCAATTTTCCCACCATGAGCAGTCAGAACTCAAGGCCATAGATCTCCACAGCAGCCTCGATAGTATCCTGCTGATTTTGCACTATCGCACCAAACCCAAATCCGACACCCCGGGCATTACCATTGAAAAATTCTATGGTGATCTTCCTTTGGTGGATTGCTATGGGGGGCAATTTAATCAGGTGTTGATCAATATTTTGAACAATGCGATTCAGGCGATCGAAGCCCGTTGGCAGGGGTCTACCGATCCTCAACTGGGGCGCATTGACATCACCACCACGGTGATTGAACTGGAAAACCAACCCCCCCAAGTGGCGATTAAGATTGAAGATAACGGCTGTGGGATGCCAGAAAAGGTGCGATCGCACATCTTTGAACCCTTTTTCACCACCAAAACCAGCGGCCAAGGCACAGGTCTAGGGCTATCCATCAGCCATCAAATCATCACCGAACAACACCACGGCTTGTTAACCTGTCGCTCCATCCTCGGCCAAGGCACAGCGGTGACAATCCAAATCCCCATCCGCCAACGACCCACTATGATTTAGCCAGATAGGGAACTAAGCAGGCGGCCAGGGTTTTAACATGGGGTTCCTTCAACATCGTTAAATGGGCACCATCTACCGTATAGGTATGAAGCTCACCTTGCACAAATTCCCCCCAGCCCAGGGTTGGATCATGGGCAGAGCGGGGGGATTTAATTTTGGCACAGTAGACAACAACATCCCCCGGATAGGGAGCCAGTTGGTAGGCATTTTGAGCGTGGTAGTTGGGTTTAAGAACGTTAAACATCCGGATATTGACATTTTGGGCTTGCAACTCTGCCGCGTACAATCCATCGGCGGCAATTCTGCGTTTCCGGTAAAACCAACGCAGTCTTTTGGTGAGATAGGCTAGGCGTTCTTGGTTTGACATCTGCCAGAGGTTGGCCATTAGGGTTTTTGCCGTCCGGCGCAGGGAAAGACGGGCCGCTGCCAATTTAGGGGTAGTGGTATCTAAAATTGCCACCAATGGAGGCGTTTCCCCCTGGGCGCGGAGTTGTTGGGCCATTTCATAAATAATCAGCCCCCCAAAGGAGTGCCCCAGGAGGTACAGAGGGCCTTGGGGATAGATTTTGCGGATTTCCTCTAGATAAAATGCTGCCATCGCTTCTACCTGCTCTAAGGGCGGCTCAATGCCATCAAACCCTCGGGATTGAATCCCATAAACCGGCTGATCCGGGGGCAAGTAGGGGATCAAGGTGCGGTAAAACATCACCGCACCGCCGACGGCATGGACACAAAACAGGGGCGGCTTATCCCCGGCTTTTTGGAGGGGCACAATAATCACCGATCGCTCTGATTTTTGACCACTGCGCAGGTAAGCCGCCAAGCCTTGAATCGTGGGGTGTTCCAAAAGATGGTTAAACGTCAGTTTTTGCCCCCATTTTTGGTCAATGCGGATGAACAATTGCACGGCCATCAGGGAATGGCCCCCTAGGTTAAAGAAGTTGTCCGTGATCCCGGGGGTAAAACCGAGGAGATCCGCCCAGATCTGCTGGAGTTGCGTTTCCGTTTCATCCTCAGGCTGCTCGCTGGTGTTGCCGGTGCTTAAGATTGCCCAATTGGGAGGGGGAACGGAGAGGCGATCGCGCTTGCCGTTGGGGGTGAGGGGCAGGGCCGTCAAGGGCATAAACAGCGAGGGAATCCAATCGGGGGGGAGATGTTCTTGGAGGTAGGTTCGGAGGGCTTCGGTCAAGGCCTGGGGGGTCATTGTGCTGCCTTCTCCTTGGGGAACCACATAGGCCACTAACCGCTGCTCTCCCTGGGGGTCTTCCTTCCCCAACAGCATTGCTGCTTTGACCCAAGGACAACTTTCTAAAGCCGCTTCAATTTCCTCCAATTCGATCCGTATCCCCCGCAGCTTCACCTGAAAATCCACCCGCCCCCGGATCTCAATTGCGCCGTCAGGCCCCTGGCAGGCCACATCCCCGGTTTTATACAGGCGGCTAAACTGTTCGCGGGGTTCGGGGCAGTCCGCCACCCAGGGGTTGGGGATGAAATTGGCGGCGGTTAAATCGGGGCGATGGAGATAGCCCTGGGAAACACAACTCCCCGCCACATACAATTCCCCCGTTGCTCCTGGTGGAACCGGCTGCTGCTGTTCATCGAGGATATAGGCGCGGTTGTGGGGGTAGGGGAAGCCCACGGGGAGATAGCCCTCTTCCTGGTCAAAATCTGGGGGGACGGGATAGGCACAGATCCCAATGGTTTCTGTGGAGCCGTAGATATTGAAAACGGCGGGCGGTTGGGGGAAGAGTTTGCGGATACCTTGGAACGTTGCGCAGGCGGTGATTTCCCCGGAGAGGTTGATGATCCGCAGGGCGTTATTGAACCGGGCTTGCCGCTCTGGGGTGGGGAGGCTGGCGGTGGCGGCAATGAGCGATCGCCACACTGACGCAACGGTATCAGAAATGGTAATCCCTTTGGTCTGCATCAGTTCCAGCAGTGCCAAGGGATTTTTAACCTGGCTTTGGCTGGCGAGGATCAGGGTCGCCCCGGCGCTGAGGGGGACTAACATTTGGCGCACAGAGGAGGAAAAGGAAAAAGAAGCCGTGTGGAGATAAATATCGGTGGGTT
The DNA here is from genome assembly GCA_011390265.1 of Spirulina sp. Taxonomy (GTDB): domain Bacteria; phylum Cyanobacteriota; class Cyanobacteriia; order Cyanobacteriales; family Spirulinaceae; genus Spirulina. The sequence continues at coordinate 1,631 of JAABSU010000213.1, read as the reverse complement.
GAACGGCGAGAATTTGTGTTAGGGCTGTAATGTAGTCGTAAACAGTGCTGCGGGAGATTTGTACCCCTTTGGGTTTGCCGGTGGAGCCGGAGGTGTACATGATATAGGCGAGGGATGTGCCGGCGGGGGTGGTGGCAATTTCTGGGGAGCAGGCGGCGATCCGCGTCAGCGCACCCATCGCCCCTTGGACTTCATCCAGATAGAGAATGGGTGTGGCCATCTCCGGCAACTTTGCAACCAACGGACGATGGGTGAGGAGTAATTGCGGTTGGGCCTCCTGAAGCATAAATTCCAACCGCTCCACCGGATAGGTGGGATCGAGGGGGAGATAGGTGGCCCCCAAGCGTAACAGGGCTAAAACACTCAACAGCGCCTCTAAATTCCGCTCTAAGCACAACCCAATGATCGTATTTTCCTGAACTCCCTGCTGTTGAAAATAGTTTGCCCGCTGATTAATCAGTCGATGCAATTCCCCATAGGTGAGGGTCTGATCTTCAAAATCAACGGCAATTCTTTCACTGGACTCATGGACATGATGGTCAAAGGCTACCAATAACATAGCGATGTTCTCGGTTGGGGTTTTTCACCCCTATTATAGACAAGCAAAATTTCGAGATTTTTGACTACTCCCCGCGCTAAAGCGACGGGGATTCCCCGGAGGGATTACAGCACTTCTGAGCTAGGATTGACCCACCAGGTAGATCCCAAATTCTCAGACGCTTAGGCGAAGTCAAAACGCCTCTTGCGGGGGTGCATTGCATCCCCGTTACTTTTGCCTTGCGGCCAATGTTCCACGCCCCGTTAGCGTCAGCGTTGACTTCAACGCCAGCACCACAGCGATAAGTTCCGCGCCGAATGCGCTGCCCTGAAGCCTTCCAACCCTCGGGTTTTTCACCGTAGACGGGGATGGCATCAAGGTCTAGCGCTGACGCTTGCGACGTATAACTTTCCTCCTGCTCAATGAACAAAATGCCGTGAGCCTCACAAAGTTGAGCAATTCTGGTCTTCAGCTTTGCTGTCGGGATCTGCACAAACTTTTGGTTGGCCTTGCGCCCCATATTGGCCCCACTTTTTTGCCCCTGATTCCAGCCAAAGACGATGGTGCCAATGCTATGGTTCAGACAATGATTGATAACTAACCTAGCGGCTTTGTTGACGGCATCGCGCATCTGGCGATTACGCTTGCCAGTGAGTTTGTCTAGTAACCTGCACCAGAAGGCTTGCTCTTTCCCCTCCTTGATCGTGGCAACCCGCTTGTTGTAGCCCTGATTGAGAGCCTTCAGGTGCTTGCCATCGACGATAAAGCTATGACCCTCGCTATCAACGCAGGTCAGCCAGTTGTCGATGCCATGGTCAATGGCCAGCGACTTTTCAGGGGCTAAGGCGACCGGCTCAACGGGCTTGCCAGTACAGATCCAAACCGCATCAAAATAGCCAGCCCTGGGCACAATCTGAAGCTCTCTAACCTTAGCCCAGTCTAGGTTACTGGGGAAGGGCAGAAAAATCTCAGGCAGGTTAAACCAAACTTTGCAAGCCGTGCCCATCGGCACTCTGACTTGACCCTCGACTAGCTTGAGCCACCGCTGAGGGTAGCTGATCTGGAACATGCCTCCAGAGCGGCGATAGTTGGG
>JAABSU010000212.1 GCA_011390265.1 Spirulina sp. | reverse complement strand
CCAGGAAAAGCATCAGATGTCACTAAATAGGTTTCTGTCCCCACGGGCAAACCATGGCCTGCAAAGAAAAATAAGGCCAGATCTGCCGGGGGGCGGTTGTGTTTTTCTGGGCAAAAGAGTAACTCTAATTCATGGGCCAATTCTTCTCCGTTCACCTGGCCAGCAAGGGCGATCGCCCCCCCTGCCCCCCGCGTCGTTAAACCCATGGGCAAACTGCGCACATCATTAAACCCACCATACTGCTTAAGGACTTGCGCCACAGCCTCGGCATCAGCGGCAGCAGTCTTGAGGTCACTATTTTGACCGCTGGAATCCAGAGGAAAAGGATAAGCATTAATCCCCACCACCAATGCACGACGTTCCATCTCGCAATCCTCAATGTTTGATCAACAGTCCGACTCCCCTCTCCCAAAATTTGGGAGAGGGGCCGGGGGTGAGGGCTTACTTGATCGATAATCTAGGATCACCATCGCTCACTTCCCTGGCAGAACGCTCGCAGTTTAACGAAGAATTGTGAAAAGATCATCACTTGTTCACAGATTGTCAAACATCGCCAGAAAGTTGAGTTATGCTCGAATCATGTTTTCCTACCCTGAGCATTCAACCCCTTAATTTCCCATGAATATCGCCAACCGTGAACAGACTTTAGTGGCCCTTCTGTTGGCCCTGAGTGATTTACCCGCCGATACCGCAGCAACCACCACCCAACCCTTGCTCAACATTGCGCAACAGTTGGCGGCCAATCCTGATGCTTGGGAAGCCTTTATTGCTCCGAATTTGACCAGGGCGATCGCCCAATCTCCCGACCTCCAAAATAGTTTTGTACGCTACCAAAGCAAACTGACCCAAGCCGGTTTAGAGTCCGCCATTGGGTTACAAACAGAATTACCCAACGCCGTAGAAGTGGCCACAGCCATACCCGTGGGCAGTGGTTGCCGCGAACGGGGGTTTCGCCCTGGTCGCCCGGAGCAGGAAACCGCCAGTGCAGAGATTAACAATATTGCCGTGCGGATTCTCTCCAGCCCCGAACCCGCTCTGAACACCCAAAAACTGGGGGCTTTTGAACGGCTCAAGGCGAAACTGAACCAATCCATCGGGTAGACTCAGATTTAACTGTTTGCTGGATTGACCATGGCCGTTCTCATTTATCCCACCCTTGACCTGTTCAGTTACGACCTGCGTAACGGCCTTGGCGAAACCCTCACGGAAATTGAACAAAATCGCGCCCAATTTCACGGCAAACTCCCCGCCGCCGTCCATTCTCGCTTGGCAGAGCAGGATTACCATTTTGAGGCGGAATATCAAGAACTGCTGTTGCCGGAGCGGTATCTAGATTTTGCCGAACCGAGGGACAATCAACCCGCCATTGAGGGCTATTACTATCCCGTCCGGCTCAACGATACCTACGGACTACTCATTGATGCCTCGGTGGATGACCAGGAAAAACCCCAGGATATCAACTGTTTTACCGAATTGCGGGATGTGATCCGCCATCGCTTGGGGGAGCATCCGCCGGTTTTGGGTCAGACTTGGATGCTGTCGGGGTGGCAATCGCCCCAGAGCAAGGAAAGTGACGAGGCGATCGCCCAAGCCATCTATGCAAAGTTTGTTCCTGAAGGCCAATGGCAGGAGGATCTAAAGGGACAGGGGACAATCCTAGGGGCCAATATTTTTGAACTGTGGCAGTATCGCAGCACATTGATTGAACATCAAGGAGACCATCGCCCCACCCAGGGCCAAGAAGGCAATCAGCATCTTGTGATTTGCATCTTCCCCGATGGGGCCACCGCCACCCAAGTCTCCGAACGCTATTACAACCATTGGCTCCGGTTGTGGGGATACCGCAATAAAATCCTCTGGGCCTATGAACAGAGTCGGCAAATTAAACAACTGATTAAAGCCGATTTTGTCTCGGTGCAATCGACCCGCTCCCAAAGCACCAGCTTTGCCGCTTTTCGGGAAACGCTGATCCAAATTCAAGACTCCCTCAATCACTACAAGCTCAATTTAATTCAATTGGATTTCCAGGGCCGCACCATTGACATTAACTTGAGTAATTATAAAAAACGGCTGCAACGCATGGAAGAACAGGGGGGCAGCAATACCAATCTGCAATTCCTAGCAGATTTTGTGACGACCGTTGAGCAAAAATACTTACTGCAAATTCACAAAGATTCCGAAAATATGCAATTGGGGTTACGGTTGCTCGAAGATGCGATTAATGCCACCCAAAGCCGTTTAGAAGTGGAAAAAGCCGAGCGCGATCGCAATTTTCAAGAGGTGCTGAAGTATCTCGGCGTGGGCTGGGCCGCCGCCAGCGTCACCAGTAGCAAGATCGATGTCTCAAAACTGGAAAATGATCCGGTACGCGAAACCTTGGTGCGATGGGATGTGCCCCAGGATTGGGCAGGGATTATCTCCCCCGTTACCTATACGTTAATTGTGGCGGTGGCGATCGCTGCTGGCTTTGGCGGTTGCGTCCTCCTCTGGCAGGGCATCGAAACCCTCTGGCATCGCCTCACCCGCCGCCGCTAAATGGCCAACCGGTTATGCCAGGCCAAAAAAGTTGGTAAATCGTCCGGAAATAGCGCGAGGACGGAAAACCCAACCCTTGAGGGAGGGAGACCCGCTATCGGTTGAATTGAGCCTTAAGGTTGGGCTTTTGGGGTGATCGATTTGTCCTGATCATTCCTAAGAAACTCCGTATCAGGAAATAGAAACCTGATACGGATATTTGCTATGTACAAGTCCATTGTAGCCGTACTTTTGACGGCGATCACCCTGCCAATGGCTGGATTTTCCAGCTTCGCCCATGTGTCCGCTCAGCAAAATAGTCAAGTGTCCCCGGTGGTTGAACCGGAAACCTGTAGCGATGCCTGTAGCGATCGCGGCAGTGGGCGGCGCGATCGCCCCCACAACCAATCCAGCTTAAAGGAGCGGGGCAGTGGTCGCATTGATCTTGATGCTAAAGATGCGAAATAAAGTCCGGTTCTCCTCGCTCAATTAAACCAATCATCAGGGACACAACGGTGTGTCCCTTTTTGCTGCGGAAAAGCGATCGCGGCTCGGCATAGGGGCGTTGGCGTAAGCCTGCCGGAGGCATAAAATTTTTTCGCCCCGACAAAAATTTAAACGGGTAACGTTAATTCTCCTTGGGCAATGGGAATGACCCGGCCGCCCACATTCACTTCAAAGGCTTCCGCTTGTTTGCTGCCCGCGAGAAATAACAATGAGGGGCGTTTAATCGCATAGCCCTGTTCAACCCGGATCTCAATTTGAGGCTGGCCAAAATACTGATGTTCTAGCAAATAGGCGGCGAGGCAACCGTTGGCGCTGCCGGTGGCGGGATCTTCCACCACGCCGATCGCCTCCGCAAAGACCCGGACGCTGAGATCATTGTCCGGTGCTTCGGTTTCTGGGCAGAAAATCAGGATGGCTTTGGCTTCGAGGCGTTCGATCAGTTGGAAATAGCGCGATCGCTCCCATTGAATCCCCTGCAATGCCGCCAAGTTGCGCACCGGCACAATCACAAAGGGAACGCCGGTGGAAACTTCTTGAATTGGAAAACGGGGATCGAATGCCTCTAACCCCAAGCCCAAAACTGGCGCTAAATCCTCAGGGGTGAGGGTTGCCCCAAAACGGGGTGGGTTGTGGCGCATCCACACCAGGGGATCATCCCCCGTGGCGAAGGTAACGGGGATGGGGCCGACTTGGAGATTGAGGAGGAGGCGATCGCTTTTTTCCGGTTGGAGATGGGCGCGGATGATCGCCGCCGTCCCCAGGGTGGGATGGCCCGCAAAGGGGAGTTCTTGCTCCGGGGTAAAAATTCGCACTGGATAGCCCCCATTGATGGGCGTGGTAGCAGTGATGAACGTGGTTTCGGAATAGTTCATTTCTTGGGCAATGGCCCGGAGCATGGCATCGGGGAGCGATCGCCCCGCTGTGATCACCACGGCCAAAGGGTTTCCGGTTAGAGGCCCCACCGCAAACACATCAACAATATAAAAAGGAATCATCACAGCCCAGGGAAAAACAACGCCGTCCCCATCATGGCCCGGTGTGATCCCCGAAGGCAAGACCCAAAAGCTCAGGGCCGTGCAGGGTTTGACCCCTATCCCCCGCAAAGATACTGAAAACTTATCAGGATGATTAGCAATTTCAATCTAAAAAATGCAATTCCCCACCAGTCGTAGGTTTGAGGGACTGTGCTGGCGGTGATTGGCCTCAATCGTCGGGAGAAGTCTCATATACTGAGAGGCAATATTCACGATTCTTAACAATTCTTTTTTCTTTAAAAACTTGTTCACCATAAGATACCACCGATGTTTAAACGAACTTGGTTAACAGCATCCTTGAGTCTTTTCCTGGTTTGGTTGCCCAGTTTGTTCACCACCGCCCTCAGCCAGAATTTCGCCCCATCCTTCTGGCGCTCTAGCTTGCAGCGGGGCCGTGCCGTTAAAACTCAGTCCTTGGCGATGCACGGCTTCCTTGCCAGTGTATTTCAAGAGGAAGAGGCGGCCTTGGAGCCTCAAGCTTTAACCCCTAAAACCCCTAAACCCGAGGAAAACTACACGACTTGCCCTGCTCCCAGTCGAAAAAGCTGGTCTGAACGCCCCGATCCCCCGGCCATCGCTCAGGACTCTCTACTCCACAACAATGGTGGTGTCCGGAAACAAGTGGCTACGGTTTTAACCGGGATGATGGAGTGGCAACCGCCAGAGTCAGTGGCTGTGACCGTTGCTACGGTGGAGCCTGAACTACCCTTTGCCCAAGGTCTGTGGCAAGCCTGGCGACATCCCATGACAGCAATTAGGGCTTGGCAAACTCCTGTGGCCAATCAACCGGTACAAGTCCGGGTCAATGGTCGGGTCATTGCTACCCTCAGCGACCCCCAATTTGCCCAAGATTTTGCCGAGCGCATTGAATATTTTCTGGCTCAACCGGGTTGGGATGCTGATCAGCTGGCCCCTGCCCATGTGGGGGAAAAAGTCGCTGTGCGGATGGGCGATCGCCTCATGATCGTCCTCGATGAAACCCTAGTCACCAGCGACAAATATCATCCTGAGTTATTGGTGATTGACTGGACGAATAATCTCCGTCAGGCCTTGGGGCGTGAACCGTTGGAGTTGGTGGTGGCGCAGCAACTGATGTATGGCATCACCGAAACCCCTGAAGATTTTGAGGGGTTAGCCTCCTGGTATGGCCCCATGTTCCATGGTCGCCTCACCGCCAATGGTGAAACCTATGATCAAGAGGCCTTCACCGCTGCCCATCCCTCTCTGCCCTTTAATACCTATCTCAAGGTGATTAATTTGGAAAGCGAAGAATCGGTGATTGTGCGGATTAACGATCGCGGCCCCTATATCCAACCTCGCACCCTCGATCTCTCTCGGGGTGTTGCCCGCTGCATCGAAAGTAAAGACTCCGGCGTAGTCCCCTATCGGGCGGTGGTGATGACCTCATCCTAGGGCCACCCCCATCCCCTGTTCCCTTAAAATGAGAACGACTTGATTGGCAAGAGAACTATGCAGGTTTGGGTGGCGAGTGTTGTTTTGCTCTTTGTGGGCATTCAGTTTGTTCAGTGGCTGATGAGCTTAACGCTGCCTTGGCCGCTGTACGCTGTGGCGGGGGTACTGTTGGCGATCGCCTCTAACCGTCGTTCAATCCCTGCCCTCCCCACCGTGGACAAGCAGGAGGCGATCGCCCCTCCCTCCCCTCAACCCTCCATTTCCTTTCGGATCAACCCCTAAATCCCCAAATCCTTCCGCATCTGCTGCAATTCATCCTCTAACTCCCACTCCCGGAACTGACTATCCACCACATCAAAACTGTCAACAGTGCGGCGATAGCGTTCGGCATTTTGCCAACCGGAGGGGGGCGAAATGGGGGTTTGGGTGGCTTTAGCCGTGGCGATTTTTTTCGCCAACTCTTGACGCTTGCTTAACGTCTTTTGCAGCAACACCTCACTTTGTTGGCGATTTTCCTGGGTGCTTTGCAATTGCCCCCACCGTTGATTCCCTTGGCGGAGCAGGGCCGCCTCCCGCTCACGGGCTGGGGTCGCTAAATCCTGACGGCCCGCCGCGTCTGCCTTGGCAATGCGCTGATGCCAGAGGCGAATATCTTCGGCGATCGCCAAAATATCCCCTTGCAACTGCTCCTCCTGCTGCTGCAACTTGAGAATTAGGCGGCGGGTTTCTGCCTCCTGTTCCCGCAGTTGATCTTCCAACACCTGGAGCGCCAATTGGGGATTCTGTTGCAGAAAATCATCTAATTGGGCTTCTAAAAATTGGCTGACATCATCAAAAAGGCTCATGGTGGCAGTGTTAAAAAGGTTGACCGATATAAATAGAACGGACTTCACCATTGCGGCGAACCGTGGCTT
>JAABSU010000211.1 GCA_011390265.1 Spirulina sp. | reverse complement strand
CCCAGTAGGTAGCGAGGAGTTGAGTGAGGCGATCGCCCCCCCCTTGGTGGCCCCCACAAAGGCTAATCACTCGGTTATGGGCGGGATCCACCACAATCACCGCCGGATCTGTCGCTTTATCCTTTAACAATGGCGCAATCAATCGCACCACCGCCCCCGTCGCCAGGCCAAAAATCCACCCCTGATAGTGATCCCAATGGTGGGCTAAACTGCCGCTTAAACTGTTGCCGTAGGATTGCAGCGGCGGCTCTGTGGCCAAATCTGGCGGCACAAATAAAGGAAAGCCGTATTCACGACAGAGGGGTAAAAGCGTGGCAATGGCGGCGGGGGTCGTGGCGATCGCCGCCAGGGTTTGAGAGGCAAAAGGGCTAATCAAAGCGGCAAAAACAGAAGTTGACAATCTTTCCAGTGAACCACGATTTTAGCCCTCCATCTTGCCATCCCGCAGCATCTTCACATATTGCAGATAAATTTGATATTCAATGGCCTTCTCCTGAGCCAAGCTATAAAACTCGCTGGTTTCCGGCACCTTTTCCATTGAAACCACCGCCTGATCCCAAGCCAGCACCGCATCATCCCAGGTTCCCTGCTCTCGCGCCTCCCGGGCCACTTCCACCGCCTGCTCCGCATCCTGCACCGCCACATAAAACGCCAAATCCACATCCCGATGACGCTGGCGGGCATATTCCTCATAGCCCTGATACTCAATCACCTTCTCCTGAGCTTGGGCATAGTTGGGGTGATCCACCGGCACAGCCCGCATCCCCGCCACCGCCGCCTGCCAATGTTCGGCAATGTCTTGCCAATTATTGGCCGTGCGGGCTTGGGGCAAAGCCGCCACCGCTGCATTGGCATGGTTTACCGCTTCATGGAAAGCCAATTGTGGGTCTGGCCGTTCATCCACCGCCACCGCAATCACATCATCGGAAGAAGCAACGGCTTCGGGGAAGGGAGATCCATCTTTGCCAGTACCAAACAACGCTGCCAAAGACCAGCCCCCCAAAGCCAGGGGAACCAAGGACATTAACACCGCTTCCGTAAACCGAGGCGATCGCCGTTTGGACTGCTCCAAATCCACGATCGGAGGAACCGGCAACCCAGAGGGGGGGAGAGTATCCTCAACAATGGTTGAATCTTCTTCGAGGACATCGAGATCACCATTGCCCTGAGCTTGATCTGGGTTCGGGGTTTCCGTGGCGGTCAGTTGGCGGGGGGTTTGGGGGTTAGGCAGAGCCGGGGGGAGGTTGAGGAGGTCGGGGATATGGATGGCATCGGCCTGTTGGGCGATCGCCTGTTGCATCCAGGCCTCAAAGCGGTCTTGCATCAACCGTTGCCGCAACCCCTCACTAAACTTCACCGGAATATACCGCTCCAACCGCACAATCACCACCCACTGATCCACCCGAAACGGCGGCGACACCTGGCCCGGTTGGCTAATGCGGAGCATTTGGGCCAGTTTGGGGTGCAGGTTGGAGAGTTCCAACGGCCCCACGAGGCCATTGGTGCGGGCTTCGGGGCCTTGGGAATAACGGGTGGCCAGTTCGGCAAAATCCGCTTCTGATTCCCGCAGCCGGAAATACAATTCTTGAATAATTTCGAGGTTATCGGTTTGGATCAGCGAAAAGAGCACCTGATCGTAGCGTTCCTGTTGGTTGAGGAATTCCGCCTCCACTTGGGTTCCCCAAGCGGCTTCTTTAAACTTTTGTAACTTTAATTGACGCGGAGCCACCCGTTCAATTTGCTCCCGTGGCGCGTTGAAATATTGGGGCTGCTGGGCCAATTGATCGCAATAGTCCTTAAACTCAAAATCGGTGTAGGTAATGGGGGCGATCGCCCGCTCAATGGTGAGTTCCCGAAGCAGATGGGGCAGAACTTGCGGTGAGGTCAGCAAGTTCACAACAGCTTCTGCATCTAAATTTTGCGGATTGGCGTTTAGAACTGTGCTCATGGCTCTTGGGGGCAGGTAACGGCACAAGGGTTAGGCTTGATACCCTATTCTAGGCCTTTCCCTGGCAAAAATTGGCCCGTATTGTAGATCAATTCTCTTTAAATTCTGCGAATAGGTGAGGAGCAAGGGCTTGTTTTAGTTCTTCTCGATACCGTTGCCAGGTTAAAACCTCTGCCCGTTGGCGGGCCGCCTGCCCCATTCGTTGTAATTCTTCCGGGTGGGCGTAGGCCCAGCGTAATTTTGCCACCAATGCCCCCACATCTCCCGCCGGAATAATCCACCCCTCCACCCCATCGGTGATGATATCCGTGGCCCCCGCGTTAGCAGTGGTGAGCAGGGGCAGGCCGCAGGCCATCGCTTCCAATTGCACCAGGGCCAACCCCTCAATTAAAGAGGGAAACACAAACAGACTCGCCCGGCGATAATGGGGCAAAAGTTGGGCGTGGGGAATGGAGCCGTGGTAGTGAATTTGGGGATTGCCGGGGGGGAGCCAGCCGGGGGGAAATTCATTCACGCCGATTAGGTGCAGTTCCGCCTCAGGGAGAGAGAGCGATCGCCACGCCTCCAATAAATAATGCACCCCCTTGCGCGGCCCCACCCGCCCCACAAATAAAGCGCGAAAGGTTTCCTTGACACGAATTTCGGGGGTAAACGTCTCCGCAGGCGCACCAAAGGGAATCACAGTAATCCGCTCCGGGGGGATACCCGTGGGCGCAAGGGAAGCCTTCACCACCGTTGAAGGCACAATAATCCGGTCAGCTAACTGCAATTCACGATCCTTGCGGGCTAACTTGGCCGGGGGTTCTCGTAAAGAAAGCAAAGCAGGGGCTAAAGCGGGAAAGCGATCGCTCTCCCGTTGTTGAATCCTCTGGCTCTGGCGGTAGTAAACAATGGGCAGATCATAAATACAGAGCTTCCCTTGCCGTTTCGCCCTCTCAAACACCGTCGCCGCCCCATCCTCATAGCCATAGACCCCCTGCCAACGGTGCAAATGCCGACGGGCTACGGTGCGATCCAAACTCCGATACACCCAATCCGTTAAAACTTGGGGACTATAACCCAACCGTTGGGGGATTCGCGCCCGCAACAGCAGAATCCGCACCATTTCCCGCAGCGGGTAACTGTGAATTGTGATGCCCTCAGGGGGCAGCCAAGTGCGGCGGGCCAGTTCCCGGCTCAGGTGGGGAGAAAGGCGTTGGATCGCCCGAGCAAGGGAATTTTGGGGATTGTAGGCAATGCCCGTGATAATCGCTTCTAGCACCCCCAATTCTGCCAAAGCTTGGGCCGCGTGGTGAGCAAAAGGATTACCCGTGGGATGGATCAGGCCCATCGAGAGCCTGTTGTGCGTACCATTGTGCATAGGATTGCTGTTGCGATCGCCAATTTTCCACCTGTTCTAACCAGGGCAACAGGAAAAGAAAACCCGTATAGAACCAGTAATATAAACCAAAGGTGTTATGAAAAACCATTTGATTAATAAATAAAACGCTGTGAATTAACGCCCCCGCTAGGGCTAAATCCCGCAAAAAGGGGCGTTTCAATTGTGTAAACGTGCGAAACAGCGCCACAATAATCCACACCCGCATCCCATACCAGAGCATCATCCCAATCGGCCCCAATTCGAGGGCTACCCGTCCCATTTCCGGCTCAATTTCCAAGGGTAACGGCGGGGAAATGGGCAAGCCTAGGGCCAATTGAAAGGAGAGTGTACCGGCATGGGTTGCTCCCACGCCAAACCCATCTAACCCCGTTGCACTGATTAAATCAAAGGGGCCGACAAAACCTAAACCCACCCGATTTCCGATATCTTCATTCGTGGAAAGCCGTAGCCAAAATGAATCAATAACTTGCCGAAAGCCAATCCAAAAAATCGGGATGGTAAATATTAAAAACGTGATTAGGCGTGAAGCGAGTAAAATCAACTGTTCTGGTTTTTTAATGATCCGAATCCCAAAGTAACCGATGAGAAAAACGATACTCGCGAAAATGGGGGTACGGGAGCCGGTCATAAAAGCATTGAGGGCAATGAAAAAAACGATCATGTAAATAATCAATTGCCACTTTTTGGTTTTCGGATAGCCAACAATTGGAATCAATAAACCAAAACAGGCGGATAAATAGCCTTGATAGCTATTGAGGTAGGAAAATGTGCCCGTGATTCGCACATTTTGAGAGCCAGCAAAGCCGAAGGTTGCAATCGGTTCATTGCGGCCGGGGATATATTGATTAATGGGGCTATTAATGGGGCTGAAAAATTGAACGATGCCGAGAATGCCAACGGGAATTAATAAGCATAAATGATTGCGAAGAAAGATATATAACTCTTCCTCGGAGCGAAACAAATAGGGCATCATCCAAATTAAAGGGATATAAAAAAGATAGGATTTTAAGCCTAAAATACCGACAAGGAAGGAACCAAGGTGCGGATTTGAGGCTTGAAAAATACACCAGGCTGAAGCGAGGACAATTAAAATGTTAACGAAGCTGTTGGGGATTTGATAGCGGGGTTCATCGGGCCGGGGGTAAAGGTAATAGCGGAGATAGGCCCCAAAAAGCACGAAATCTTTAAAGAAGTAAATAAACTCACTGGCTTGGGGTAAGAACCATTTCCGAAATGCCCCATCAATCACCAAAATGAAAAAAACGGCTTTCACCGCTCGTCGCCAGTCTCGAAATGACCAGTAAATGGTGAGGATGAGGAAGGTTAAGCCGAGGGCGAGGGTGAGCATGGGGAGTGGGTTTTTAGCGGTGATTTTTGAAGGCTTGGAGATATTGGTGGGCGATCGCCTCCCTTTGATGAGCTTGGAGATGAGCTTGGGCGGCTTGGTGGTATTGGTTCCAAGTCTGGGGTTGGGTGAGGAGGGTGGCGATCGCCGCTTCCAACTGGATAACATCCCCATTGGGGAACGTCATCCCCCCCGGGCCGATGGCATCCTTTAACCCTCCCCCAGCGGAACCGATGACGACGCAACCGCAGGCCATGCCCTCCAGGGCGACAATCCCGAAGGGTTCTTGCCAGCGGGAAGGAATCACCAGAATGCGGTGGTGGTTCAACTGTTCAGCAACAGCCGCTAAGGGCAATTCTCCCAAAAACCGCACCTGTGAGCTTAATCCTGCTGCGGCGACTTGGGCTTCGAGGTGGGGGCGTTCTGGGCCTGTGCCGATGATCGTTAAATCCGGATCTAGGCCCCGTTTTGTTAAATTTGCCAAAGCGGTGATTAACAGATCCACCCCCTTATCAGAAACTAACCGACCGACAAAAATTAAGCTGTGTGATCGCTCCTCCCCCGGCGCAAATTCATAAAATAAATCATCAGCGTAGGGGTTTTCAATCACGATTGTGGGCACAGGGAGATGGGCGGCGATCGCCTCACTCACGCCAATATTCAACCTCGCCCACCCCATCACCCAAAGCTTCAACCGCTCCGGCCAACCCAAGGAACCATCGGGACGGCGATACCAAGTGTGATGAATGGCGGCCCAAGGTTTCCCGGTTAACACCAAGGGCCACAGGCCTTTTAAGCTAATGCAACTATAAACCACCAGATCGCACCGTTGCACCGCTCGCAACCATCGCCAAGGGTGCGGATTCCGCAACACCGTAAAAGGGTACTGTTGCCCCTGGGGATCGGGCGTATGGCACACCACCACCACAGTAGCCCCCAAGGCCACCCAAGCCCGCGCCAACTGTTCGGTGACCACTTCCACGCCCCCCACTTGGGGGCTAAATTGGGGGGAATAGATGAGGATACGCAAGGGGCAGGGGTGAATAAACGGGTTAAAATGCTAAAGCTTAACCGCTTATTATCTAACGTTGCAGAGAACAAAACGCGATGATCCGTGATATTTTTATGCCCGCCCTCAGTTCCACCATGACAGAGGGCAAAATTGTCTCCTGGCTAAAGCAGCCCGGCGATTGGGTGGAAAAGGGTGAAACCATTGTCGTGGTGGAGTCCGATAAGGCTGATATGGATGTGGAATCTTTCTATGGAGGCTTTTTGGCGACGATTATCACCGAAGCGGGCCAAGAAGCTCCGGTAGGGAGTGCGATCGCCCTCTTGGCCGAAACCGAAGCAGAAATCGAACAGGCCAAACAGCAGGCCCAAGGGCAAGCTAGCCCAGCCCCCGCTCCTGCTGCTGCTCCCGCCCCCACTCCCACAGCAGCCCCCGCTCCCACCCCTCCCGCCAAAAATGGCCGGGTCGTCGCCTCTCCCCGGGCGAAGAAATTAGCGAAACAATTTAAGGTGGATCTGGCCACGGTAAACGGCACCGGCCCCTACGGCCGGATTGTCGCGGCAGATGTGGAAACAGCGACGGGCCAAGCCCCCTCGGCTCCGGTCGCCACTCCAACTTCTGTCGCCCCCCCAACTCCCGCCCCCATCGCCACCCCAGCCCCCCAGCCCACCCCAGCCCCCGCCACCCCTGGGGAAGTGAAGCCGCTGAACACGCTCCAA
>JAABSU010000210.1 GCA_011390265.1 Spirulina sp. | reverse complement strand
CGCCAGTTGGGCACAACGAGTTCAGCCGAACCAAGTCGTTGATATGGGCTTCTGTGCCAACAAGCAGGGGGCAGACTATCAGCCCACTTCAGGGGAAATTTTAATCCCTTAGGCTCTGAACTGCGGCTCTCATGCTCACGTTGAGGGCCGCAAAATTCAAGGATTGCCACTGGAACTCGATCGCATCTGGGCCATGATCTGCGATAACTCATCCACTTCAAAATATTGATGAAATTTATCCGTGACTTCCAATAAATACGATCGCCCCTCTGCTTGGCGACGCTTGCGAATAAAGCCCAACTCCACCAATTCCTGCACCTGCTGATAGGCACTACTGCCCCGCAAATCGATTAAATCCGTTTGCACAATGGGGGACTTGAGGGCAATGACCGCTAGGGTGCGTAACGCGCCAATGCCCAATTCTGCCGGAACCAGATTTTGCAGCAAATTTTCAAAACTAGGGCGCAATTGTAAACTATAACCGGCGGGGGTTTCCACCACTTCTAAGGCACTATCCCGGTGGGCATAGTCGTCCATCAATTCAAGGAGGGCTTCTTGGGCAGCAGGGCGATGACAACCAGCACATTGGGCGATCGCCCCCACCGTCATCGGTTGCCCCTTGAGGTAGAGGATCGCTTCAATACGGGTCGCCAAACGGGGAGATGGATCACTCATTGCTAGCACCAAGAACGAAACCCCTCAAACGAAGAGGGATCCATTAATCTAACTGATGGCCCGTCAGTTTGACAAAAATATCCTCTAAATTCGAGGCGCGGCACATCATCCCCGTTTTATCGGCAACGGTATCGAGGTATTCATTGGCGGCCTGTACCGTGGGGAAAAATTTCGACTCGATGCGATCGTCCACTTGGCGAATCACCAACCCAGAGCCATATTTCGCTTTAAATTCCGCCAATGTCCCCAGTTCAATCAGCTTGCCTTTGTCCATGATGCCAATGCGATCGCACAGGAATTCCACCTCATCCATGTAATGGGTGGTGAGGAGCATCGTCATCCCTTGACGGTTGAGGTCGCGGATAATTTCCCAGAGGCGGCGGCGGTTTTGGGGATCGAGGCCCACGGTAGGTTCATCGAGAAAGAGGATTTCCGGCTCATGCATGAGGGCGCGGGCAATTTGCAACCGCCTTTTCATCCCCCCGGATAAGGTTTTGGCGAGATCGGTGCGGCGATCGCCCAACTCCACATAATCCAACCATTTCGTAATCCGGCGTTTCCGTTCCGGCGCGGGAATGTGGTGCATCCGGCCATGGAATTCGAGGTTTTCCCACACTGTTAAATCCAGATCAACGCTCACCTGTTGCAAGACAACCCCGATGGAGCGTTTCACCTGAGCCGGATTTTGGGTGACATCACAACCCGCCACTTGGATCAATCCCCCCGTGGGCCGGGTGAGGGTGATCAACATCCGGATCGTCGTTGATTTCCCGGCTCCGTTGGGGCCGAGCAGGCCGAACATTTCCCCCGGTGCAATGGCAAAGGAGAGGTCATCGACAACGGGGACGTTGTTGTAGTGCTTATGAACGTGGTCGAGTACAACGGCGGTCAAGGCTTTTGTCCACTTTACAAAACTTTATTTAGGGATCATTTTAACCCTACTTCGTCAGCATTGTATGGATGCCGTCCCATTCCTCCGGGGGTGGGCTTTCCAGATAGCGGGCGCAGCGGTGGAGGTGGATCGTGATCGGCGTGTCGCGGGGTCGGAGTTGGGCCGCCTGCTCGAAATGGGCGATCGCCCCCTGAAAATTGCGCTGTAAATAGCAATCCCGCCCCTGGTGATAGAGTTCGAGGAAATCCAACAACACTGGATCGAGGCGATCGGGGCGGCGATCAATTAACTCATAGATTTTCACCGCTTTACTCTTCCCCTTCACCCGCGTTAAATCCAACTCCCGCACCAACAACCGCTCCTCTCCCCGACAGGCTCGATAGGTGGACTCGCTGATCAAAATATCGCAACCATATTCTTTTGTTAAACTTTCCAGACGTGAACTCAAATTCACTCCATCGCCAATCACCGTATAGTCCATCCGTCGCTGGGAACCAATATTTCCCGCCACCACTTCCCCGGAACTAATGCCAATACCAAAGCGAATTTGAGGTTGATGACTGAACAAACGGGATTGATTAAACTCCGCCAACCGATGGCGCATATCGAGGGCCGATTCCACCGCCAGCAAGGCATGATCATCGAGATGTAACGGCGCACCAAACACTGCCATCAGGGCATCACCAATAAACTTATCCAGCGTGCCACTGTGGTTAAATACAGACTCCACCATCGTTTCAAAATAGCTGTTGAGGAGGGCGACAACCTCGGTGGCTTCGAGATTTTCCGTCATCGTTGTATAGCCGCGAATATCGGAAAATAGAATCGTCACATCCTTGCGTTCCCCCACCATTAACTTGTCATCCCCCGCCGCCATCACCTGATCGGCAACACTGGGGTTCATATAGCGGTAAAGGGTTGATTTCATCCGCTTTTCGCTGCTGATATCCTCCATGATCACCAAACCGCCCCGGACATCTCCTTCCGCATTGGTGAGGGGATTGACGGTTAAGTTAACGCTGCGCTCAAAGGGTTTGAGGTCGGCGCGATCGCCACTATCCCGTAAATACTGATCGGGGCTACATAAAGGATCATTCCAAGGCACATAGGCATGGGGATCCAGTTCACTGGGAATCGCCAGAACAGCGTTAAATTCCCCCAGGGAACGACTGAGGGCGATCGCCCCCCGTAACGTCTGCTCCGGCACATAATGCTTCGCCCCGTTTTGTAAACTATCGACAAGGCGAAACTTTAAATGTTCAATGGGGAAAATATCCCAGACAAACCGGCCAATAATTTTATACTCCCAAAGGCGGCGAATTTTAGACTCATAAAGCTGGGATTCTTCCAACCCCAATAACTCTAAAGCCGCATCATTAATCGTCACAATCCGCCCCTCTAAATCGGTAGAAATCACCGCATCAGAAAGGCTTTGCAGCATATCCTTTTGATATTGCTTTTCTGTCAGCACCGTTTCAAACAGTTTGGCATTTTCCAGAGCAATCCCCGCCTGAATATTAAAGGCCTGCATAAACTCTTCATCGGAACTACTAAAGCTGCCATCATTTTCCTTATTAATTAACTGCGTCACCGCAATTAATTCCCCATTGGAATTAAACACTGGCATACAGAGAATGCTTTGTGTCCGATACCCCGTGCGGCGATCAGTGGAGGGATCAAAGCGGGAATCTTGGTAGGCATCGGGAATATTGACAATCTGCCCCGTGGAAGCCACATAACCGGCGATTCCTCGATTGGCCGGAATGCGAATTTCCAACAATTCACTACTATCCGCCGTCGCCACCTTACTCCACAATTCCCCCGTTTCCCGACTGAGCATAAACAGCGTGCTGCGATCGGCTTTCATCAACCGGCGGGCCTGCTCCATCACCGATTTCAGCGTCGCATCGAGATCCAAACTCTGCCCTAAGCTCGAAGTCGCCTTGAGCAGTGCCGCCGCCCCCCGTTGGTTACGGGCCGCCATATAAAAAGATTGGCAGGTTTCAAGAATAATCCCAATCGAGTCGGCAAAATCCTGAAATCGTTGCTCATCTTCTGCATCGAAGGGCTGGCCATCGGCCTTATTAATCAACTGCACCACCGCCACCACCTGCTCCGTACTGCTCATAATCGGCATACAGAGGAGGGTTTGAATGGGATAGCCCGGAATCATGTCAATTTCCGGGCTGTAGAGGGGGTGGTCGGTGACGTTGGCAATATTGAGCGTGGTTTTTTTAGCGGCCACATGGCCGGGAATGCCCACGTTGAAGGGAAGGCGGAGATGGCGGGAATCGGTTTGGTCGCTTTCGTTGAGTTTGGCCCACAGTTGGCCGCTTTCGTTATCGACGAGGAAAATCAGCGTGCGATCGGCTTGGAGGATCTGGCCGATTTTGAGGGTGAAGGCATCCATGACCTGCTCTAGCATACTTTCTAGAGCTTCGTTGTTGATCATGTCTAGCGCCCGCAGGAACTGCTGAAATTCAGCGGTGATGAAGTCGAGCAGGCAAATGAATTCGTTGATGGAGAGGTCTTTGACGCGATCGGTGAGGATGCTGGTGCGATTCAGCTTCGTCAGTTGCGTGAGGGAGGCGAGAATGCTGCCAGTATTCGTTAATGGCATAAGCTGTGCGATCGCTGTGGGCGTAAAAACCGGTTCCGTTCGGCCTGATCATAGCAAGCTTTGAGGGGGACGGTTGTGATTTGCGTCGGATCCGGGGTTTTCACGGATCAGGCTAGGCAGGTGGGTATCTCCAGGGCATCATGCCGCTGAATCCTGAGCACGAAATTGCTAGAATGGAGACAATTCATCATCATAAATTAGTTAACATGAACTATGCTTTGTGTGAAATATCCTTCAAACTCGCTTAACGACACTTCAGCTTACCTCTTTAAGATTCCTCAACCCCATTAGTTTTTCGCAATTACACTTTATTGATGTTATCGCCACTTTAACACCATGAAAACTATTGAAAAAAATAAAATTTTGGCAACGTTAAATGATTTAAAACCTGAGCTTATTCATGATTACGGGGTCAGTAAGATCGGGATATTTGGATCGGTGGCTAGGGGTGAAAATCAGCAAGATAGTGATCTAGATATTGTTGTCCATATGCAACCGGATATTCTGAAGCGAATCAAGCTCAAAAATAATTTAGAAAATCGATTGCATCTAGAGATTGATCTGATCCGTTACTGGTATGGCATGAACCCTTATCTAAAAGCACGAATTGATCAAGAGGCTATTTATGTCTAGCCATGCCCTTTTATTAGAAATTTTTCTCGAAATAGATGAAGCAATCAAAAGGATTCAATGGAGATTTGAAGGAATTTCAAGTCCTGAGGATTTTATCAAGGATCGTCAAGGGTTAGATCGCTTGGATGGGATTAGTATGATGTTGATTGCTATTGGTGAGAACATCAAGCGACTGAGTGAAATTATGGATGGAAAGCTTGAAGAATGCTATCCAGAAATTGATTGGTCTTCGGTCAAAGGATTAAGAAATATTTTGGCTCACAACTATTTCAGTATTGATGCTGAAGAAATTTATCAGGTTTGCTTGAATTATTTAATCCCACTACAAGAAACCTTGATCAAGGTTCGCAATGAAATTCGTTAATTTCAACATATTGTAATTTAGCTTCACTGAAAGCATTTTTAGATTGTAATTACCCTTCAAAATTTGCTAAAATTTTTCTGTAATGATCGTTACTCTGAATTGAATTAATAAAGATGCAATCCTCCGAAGTCAACTCCCCGAAAGCCAATGGCGGGATCATTATCCCCCTGCTGACCATCTTTACCATTGTTGCCGCTTTCGTCGTGAATGTTTGGTCAAATATTAATCCCATGGGGGGGCAGTCCATTGGCGTGATTGCCAATACTACGTTTGCGGGGGTGATGATTACGCCGGCAAATTATGCGTTTATTATTTGGGGTTTGATTTATCTGGGTTTATTGGCCTTGGGGATTTATCAAGCCTTACCAGGGATGGGCGATCGCCTCGATTTAAACCCCGTTCGTTACGGGATCATGATCAGTTCCCTCGCTCAAATTCTTTGGGTTTTTCTCTTCCTCTCCCGCTGGTTTTGGGCATCCATGGGGGCAATGGTGGTGATTTTAATCGCCTTAGTGTGGAGCTATGGCCAACGCCGTCAACATCCGGCAAAAACGGCGCGGGAACGGTGGTGTGTGGATCGCCCCTTGAGCCTCTATTGTGGTTGGATTGCGGTGGCAACGATTGTTAATGGGGCAACGGCTCTTTATAGTTCCGGTTGGACGGAGTTGGGTTTAGGGGCAACGGCTTGGACGGGAATTATGTTAGGGGTGGCAACGGTGTTAGGGGGGGCGATCGCCCTTCGTTATCGGGATGCGGTTTTTCCGGGGGCCTTGATTTGGGCGCTGGTGGCGATCGCCGTTCGTCATAGTGAGAATCTCCCCCTTGTGATCGTCGTGATTTTAGGGGTTTTGGGATTGGGGGGGGCGATCGCTTGGAGTCAGTGGCGACGTTAATGCACTTGCCAAGCTAAACCATTCATTGCCCTAGATTCCACTACCTGAGGATGGGGATCAATGGGCTTGATTTTTTGCCGCAGTTTTTGCTGAACATCTGCCGGCTCAATCGCACAGGGAAACAGCCGCGAATGTTTTTTAGGTTGCTCAAGGTGTAGCACAATCCGCAATTGAGATGCTTTATTAACTTCTTTGGCAAAGTGACGTTCATTGAGATCAGAAGCATGAACCTGAGCCGGGAGCATTGCCGCCAAAGTGTCAAATGCTTTTTGAGCAACTTCGTCAGCTAAATCGATGGGTTTTGTGCGTTGTGATTGACGATAATCTTTGACCTCAAT
>JAABSU010000209.1 GCA_011390265.1 Spirulina sp. | reverse complement strand
TGCTGCCCTACCTGCTCACTTTAGTGGTTAACCATGGGCATACTCGAACCATTTGTGGGTATAAATGATCCCAGATCTCGCCATGGGTTCGACAACATCGAGATTGAATCACCGGTTGATCGGATTAATCGGGAGATTAACAACCCTTATGCCCTTACCCCACAAGAGCAGTGGGAAAAAGATGAGGCCGAGCGGATTCTTGTTCATGTTGCCCCTCGCCTTACCTACCGCCAAAAGGTTCTAGGGGCTGTGCATGATTTCATGTTAGTTTTCGGGCGATGGGTTAATGCCTTTAAACTGATCATTGAGATTGTTGACGCGATTATGACGCTGCGGGCCTTGGGTCGTTACGCTCCTAACTTGATGCGGAAGCTCCGGCAATTGCTCCCGCCGGCAAAGGCTAACGAAATCATCCGCATTGTCACGGATAAAGGCAGAACTCCCCCCCGCCCTAATGATCCGTTTTCAAATGGCGATCGCTCTTGGCAAAATGACTTCAACCCCCGCAATATCACCCCCAACTCCCTACCCGTCACCGGGGGCAGAACAGCACGGGGGAAAAATCCAGACTGGAACACCTTTGATCTGGACAGTTACCGCCGTGCGTTAACTCCGTCAACTCAGCGGCCTTGGGGGTGTTGATGTCTGTTATTTGTCGGCCATTCCACGGCGGGGGAGATGATCCGGTATCCATCAGGTTCCCCACACCGCGCAACCCTTTCCGGCCTAGCTCTTTCGATATATCCCCCTTCCCCGCGCCGCCGCGTCCAACCCGCTTCAACACCCCCGAAATTTTCCCCAATCTCAACCCGGAGATTCCCCGCGAGCCTAACCCCGAGTCTCCCTTTGATGAGCTTTTTGACAATCCCTTTTTGAACCCCAAAAACCGACCCGCTCCTAAGAGCGAGGCGGATGTTTGGCGGGATGATGTCCCGATCTGGGATCCGGATCGGGAGGAGCCGTTTAATCGACGGCATCGGGACTTAGAGCGATTCCCCCCCATTCCCCCAGATTGGCCGCCTCCCTTTCCCCTGCCACCTGGAGGGCAACCTGTGCCGGGGTCAGGGTTTCGGATGTGGACTGAGGACTACAGCAATCCATATCATTGGGCTTGGCCGGGGCTGAATTACACCATGACCGAGATCGTGATGATGGTCAGCTATGTACAGGATGATGTGACCTTTTCGGTGGGAACGAGATTTTACCAAAAGGTATATGGGGAGCCATACCCATCAGCCCATTTAGAAAAAGGGACATGGGGGGTGATTGGGTACTATCCCCCTGGGGCCTACAAGCCGCCAACTCGCCAGCTTTATGAGGCTGTCTCAATTTATGGGACGGGCGGAGTCTCATCGTCAAGCAGCAACCCCTACCATAAGCAGGTTCTTACTTACAAGGAACAACGGCGGGGATTTGATTATGTGCCGGGGCCAGAAGCACCCCCACCCCCGCCGCCGCCGTGGCCTATGCCGGTGGGGAACCGTGGGGAAGATAAGCCGGACACTGACCCCCGGAATGATTTTGACGATCGCCCCCGCCCCCGTCCCAAAATTGACATCAAAACCGGCCCCGGTGACTTAGACCGGCCCATTGATCTCAACAAGCGCCCATCCTACAAAGATCGGGTGATTGACCCAACAAGCGAGAAAACCCCACCGCTGCCGCCTGAATTTTTGCCATGGTTTAAGCCCTGGAACCCTCCACCGGATTTTGACCTTGACCCAAACCTTGATCTTGCGCCACCACCACCAGCACCACCAGATATTGAACCGGAAAGCAGGCCAGACACGAACGAGCCTCGCCGGAATCGTCGCCGGCGGCCGCCAACGGTGATCAAAATTCGCACCCCCAACACCGGCCCCAACCTCAAGAAACCTCCCCCACGGAACCCACCTTTCACGGTGGATCTCAAGAAACCTTTTGATCCAGAGGAGGATCAGGATATGCCAACGCAAACCCAACCGTGGGGCCAATGCTCTTGCCCCAAGCAGTCCAACGTCGATCTAGAGGAGGAGGAAATGATCACCTATGTCAATGTGCCGGTGGAAATTTTAACCGCTGAGTTTGATGATGAGCAAAATATCTGGGTTGCTAAACAATCCACTCAGTATGTCCCTGTTTTGCAGTTGAAAACAGGGAGCGAAGCAAGGCAAATTCAGGAAGAATATAAGCACCGAAACCAGATGGTGCAGGACTTGGTAGACCTGAAAAATCGTAAGGATGACTGCGATCATGTCTACGGTATCCCGGTCGCCACCTATGACGAGACGGTGGTTTATCACCCTCAACTGTTTTTAGAGTTGCGGGGGGACAATAAGATTGAAATGCAGGTGAGTTATCGGCTGTTGCAGGGGGTGCGCGATAAAACCTTGCAGGAGCGGATCGGCAGGGAGTTTAGCAGTTTTGAGTTTGATAAAGGCATTTATCGGGCCTCCTACCATGACCCCGCCAGCGGGATGAGGCTGATCATTTTGTATAAGGAGGCCAAGCAGGTTGAGGAGTTGATCAAGAAGCTGTTTCGGCTGACGAATGGCACGCCGGATCTTACTGGGTATCTGAAGATGGATCCAAGGGCGATCGCCAAAACGGGCCAATACACCCCAGAGGGCAAGGTCAAACCGAAATACCGGATCAACAAGGCTCCAGGGCGACGGCAATTGTTTGATCGTCGGGTGGGGAAGGTGAAGCTCAATCGAGCCTATATTTTGGCCCATGGGGCGGCCCCTAAGTTGATTTGGCACAGCAACCCCCTGAAGAATCCGAAATTTACTTAGTGCCGCTTCTGTACCAGATCTGGCACTTCTCCCCTAATTCATAACGATAAATCAAGGTTTTTAACATGGCGATCGCACCATCCCAACCCACGAAAGCGGCACGACTCTACCTTACTGAGGCGGAAATTTTGCGATTGATGACCATGGCCCACAGTTCACGCCACGGGAAAAGAGATAAGGCGATGATCTGGACTGGGTTTCGTCACGGGTTGCGCTGCGGGGAATTGTTGCACCTGAAATGGAGCCAGTTTGATTTCTCTGGCCGCCAGCTTCACATCCACCGGCTGAAGCAGGGAACCCCCGCGATTCACCCGCTGGAGGAAAAGGAGATCAGGCTGATCAAGGCTTTGCGGGGGAAGGGTGAGGGTGAATATGTTTTCACGACTGACCAGGGCGGGCCTCTTTCTGCTAGAGCTTTTCGGAAAATTATGGCGGTGTTGGGGTTAAGAGCGGGGCTTCCACCACCAACGCACCCCCACCAGTTACGCCATGCTTGCGGGTTTGCGCTGGCGGCCCGTGGTGTAGATTTACGGGCCATTCAGGTTTATTTAGGCCATAGGTCTATCACCCACACCATCCGTTACACGGAACTATCCCCCGATAGGTTTAAAACAATTTGGGATTAATTATGAACAAACTGAATGCGATCCTCCTGATCATGCTGGCCTTGGGGGGCTGTGATGAACTTGACCCCTACGAGGATCTCAATATCCCACCTTGCCCCTGGGAATATGACGGGACACAGCAATATATCCCTTGCGACCCTCAATAATGCTTATAGAATCAGACCCCGCGCCGGTTGGGGGTTTTGCTTCTGGATTGCTTCCACCGCCAAACGAAGCCCCCCAAGTGGTAGAGGTAGGAGGCGATGGTGAAGAAGGCGATCGCCAATGTGATGGCCTGTCGGTCTGTTAATCCCTGGGATATGCCACTAACAACTTCCATGCTCACTATGGGGATGCCAACGGCAATCATGAGAGTGAAGTAAGCAAAAATGCCCTCGCCCCAACTGCGCTTGTGGGGGAGCCATCCCAAATTGCCCCAACGCTTGGGCCTGTGCCAAATGAGGCGATCGCCCTGGGCAAAAACATAAATCGGCACCAAGACCACCGAAAACAGAGACCCGAAAACGGCGAGCAATTCCGAAATCCCCGGCCCCCCACCAAAGACTAAGGGGATTATCATCAGTGATCCGAAGAACTCTCCAATGGTTGCCGCTAACGCTGCCTCTGGAATCAGCAGCAAGCTCTTGATGATGTACCGGGGACGGGGGAGCCAAGGGTATTTCATGAGTGAGTCCTGAAATATCGGCAGAATAGCACGATCACCCCGGCCTGATCCGACGCGGCGGATTTCTCACCTGTAAAGTCTATGCCAGAATCAAAACCCGCGCTGGTTGGGGGTTCTGATTCTGGCATAGCTTAACCTAGCCACATAGGGATTTAACCCAATGGGGGGATCTACCCATGGCGATCGCCTCCTTAATCGCCTCAGCCCTCATCTGCGCCAGGGGGCTATGCACATTCCCCCCCTTGATGTGTTTGTGCCGCCACCGACCGCCACCAGGGGCGAAACAATCCCAGTACCGGAGCCGGTAATATTCAGCGTGGCCCCTGGCGTTGCCGGCGGGCGAATAAATTTCTACAAATGAGTGCGTGCCCGAATCGGGAGGCTTGCCCTTTGGCGGTTTCGATTCGGGCATAGCTTTTTTATTGGGGCCGCTGCGGGGGCCGCTGCGCAGGCTGTCGCTCTCTGTTTGGAGTGGGGGGGTGGGGGCGATCGCCTCCATCACCCCCAACGGAATGAGTTCAAATTGTTTCACGGCCATTCCCGGTTAAGCGGAATGCGATCGCCAAGGTGTCCAACGATACCCCAAGGACTTTCGCCAATCTGGCCGCATTTTCAAGGCTTGGGTATCCTCCGTTCTGCTCCCATTTTTGAATAGCTCCGAGCGAAAGCCCTAACCGCTCTGCTACCTGCCTTTGAGTAAGTCCGCTGTGCTCACGTAAGCTTTTCAACGTTATTTCCTCCCTAGGTTGATTTGTATTGTTTTCTCTCATTGTATAACTTCAAGTTGTATCACTCAAGGTAGTTGACAGTAGAGAGGAATAGTCTTACTCTAGGTAGTAGTCCTACCAAAAGTAAGACTTTTTGCACAAAATAATCACGCCAGCATTGCTGGCGGTTTCCTCTCATGGATAAAAAATACCACGCTCAATTTTTAGTGCCTATGAAGCAAATTTGACAATGAAACGACCATGAATGCAAAACCGGGGGGCGGTTCCGACCCGCCCCCCTTTACTCCCCACCCATGCCACGAACCCATCCCCACCAGATGCAAGGCCGGTGAACCGGAGTGCTTAAACCCAAATCCCCTTTACTCAACAAATGAAGAGTCACGAACCCTGGATCGTCCAACGCCACCGCCGCGAGGTTGAGCAGCGGGTGAAGGAATACCTACAGGATGCACCCATTGCATCACCCCAAGACATTGAGCGTTACCTGCTGGAGATGGCTCCCCATCCCCGCAATCTCCAAAATTACCGGGTCTGGATGGGGGAGGTGGCGATCGCCACCCTCACCCTCACTGAACTCACAAACACCCAACAATTGAGCCTGTTTTAAACGCCTAACTATGGATAGCCAATCACATCTACAGGCCGCGATTCAGAAAGCGGCGCAAATTCAGCAAATTTTGAGCAGCGCGGATCAGAGCAATGCCTTTGATGCTGCGGCCCAATGCGAGGCGATCGCCGCCCAAGTGAGCGACCACCTCTATAAGGTCGTTTACGGAGCAACCCGCAACCGGGACTAACACCATGGCAACAACCGAAACTGAAAAACGAATTCTGAAATACCTCAAGAGCTTTCCCCGCTATGAAGCACCGATCCTCTTTCCGGGGGAAATGAGGAAAGCCCTTGGGGGGGATGTTTCCCTCTATCACACGACGCTTGCGCTCAAGTCGCTCGTTAAAAAAGAAAAGCTTGTGCGCTGGAAAAACGGCTATGGGTGGAAGCTGCGATGAACGAAAACCCAACAACCGATAAGTTGGATCGCCTCTTTGAACTCCATGAGGCGATCGCATCCGCCATCCCCCTCTTACCAGAGGACATGTCCAACACCGATACCGGGGAAACCCTCTTGGATCTCTTTGATTCCCTTCGGCAAGACCTCATTGAGGAAATGCAGAACATTGGACTAACCCGCTATGAAGAGCGCGGTATGACCGCGCAAATCATCAAAAAACGATTAATCATCACCAAAGATTAACCATGACCCAAACCAAAATCAAGACAGAAAAATGGGTGGTCACAGACACCCAAGAGCAACGCCGGATCGCCGTCTTCCGCTGGCGGTGTCACGCCCTCATGTTCCTCAACGCAATCCGCACAGTTAACCCCGCCTCCCCCCACCGGTTCGATCTCACCTTCTGTTTCCCCGAAGGCACAGAAGAACTCGATCAAAAAGCCTGGGAAGAAATTCTCTAAACCATCGCAGCCCTCGCTTGAGGGCTTTTTTACCCATGGAACTGAATGAACTGACCTTAGCCTACGAGTCACTGATTGAACAGATCGAAGAATTCGACTTTGAAGAAGCAAAATGTCGCCTTACTTGGTTTGAAGAAACCGTTCCCGGAACTGATGAAATACCTAGCCAAGGCAATTTAGTGATGGTTTTTCGAGGCGAGCCTTA
>JAABSU010000208.1 GCA_011390265.1 Spirulina sp. | reverse complement strand
CTAAACTCTCCGGCGGTGTGGCCGTGGTGAAAGTGGGTGCAGCGACGGAAACGGAAATGAAAGACCGTAAGCTCCGCCTCGAAGATGCCATCAACGCCACTAAAGCAGCGGTGGAAGAAGGGATCGTTCCCGGTGGTGGTACGACGTTGGCCCACCTCGCTCCCCAATTGGAAGAATGGGCGCATAAAACCCTGACCAACGAAGAGTTAACCGGTGCGCTCCTCGTGGCCCGTGCCCTCCTCGCTCCCCTCAAACGGATTGCCGAAAACGCCGGTCAAAACGGTGCGGTGATTGCCGAGCGCGTTAAAGAGAAAGACTTCAACGTCGGTTACAACGCTGCAACCAATGAGTTTGCAGATATGTTTGAAGCCGGTGTGGTTGACCCCGCGAAAGTGACCCGCAGTGCGTTGCAAAATGCCGCCTCCATCGCTGGCATGGTGCTGACCACTGAGTGCATTGTCGTGGACAAACCCGAAAAAGAAAAAGCTTCCGCAGGCCCCGGCGGCGGTGACTTCGACTACTAAACCCTAGGGTTTAACCGCTTCCCCCATTCCGGGGGAAGCCACCAAATCCCCCCACGCGGGGGATTTGTCGTAGGGGCGAAAAATTTTTCGCCCCTACTTGGATGTGCTATGTAACCACCGAGCCAAATGCACTGCCCGCAATAATGGCCAAACTTCCCAAATATTCACCGGCTGCGCGGGAATCGCCCGCTGAAATTGCGCCCAATTAATATAGGTGCTCATCACCTCTTCCCCCACGATATCCCAGGGGTTTAGACCCCGTTGCAACCAAACCAAAATCGGATGGCCGGCTAGGGGGGTTTTAGGGCGTTCCGTGATCGTAGGGGGGATTTGGGGATAGCGTTGGCGTAGGGTTGCCCGGATCAGGGTTTTATCGACAAACCAAGGTAAGGGGGGGACAGCAAGAAGAAAATCCAACAGGCGCAGATCTAAAAAGGGGAAAGGAATTTCGAGGGGGAAGCCGTGATAACCGGGATCGCTGGTTTCAAAGTTGAGCCGCCAGAGGGGTTGGAGCAGACTGCGATAGGCCCGGTGGCGGTAGGGATGAATGATCGGATCGGGCCGGTGGCGGATTTCTTGCCAGCGATCGCGCCCCCCCACCTGCGCCTCAAAATCCGGTGCTAACCAAGAGGGATAACCCGCCCAAGGATCGGGGGGCAATCGCCGCAATTTAGCCCGTAACCCCGTCCCCCAATGGGGCCGCAGTTTGTAGGTAAACAGACAAGACCAGAGATCCAGGCCAACTTGATGCCAAGGCATCCCCCGCAACATTTCCCCCACCGTCGAAAGCCGCATTCCCTCATCTCCCCCCTGACCATAGAGGAGGACGCGACTCTGTTGGGCGATTAAACCATATTTAGCGGTGGTGAATTGGGGGGTGGGATCAAGGCTGGGTTCTGGGCTAGAGGGGGGATGGCTGAAGGGGATCGCCTCATCGGCCCAAAAGTTATGGAGGGGAATCTCTAACCCTTGGGCAGTTTGGCGGCTGTATTGGGGTTCGGTATCGGGGATTAGGTTTCGATAGCCGACAGTATAGGCTTGGATGGGAGTGAGGTCTTGGGCGATATTGCTCCGCAAGGTTCGCGCCAACGCTCCCAAAATTCCCGAATCCAACCCCCCACTGAGCAAAATCGCAGCGGGTTTGCCAGGGGGGAGGCGATCCTCTACCGCCGTTTGTAAATGGTGGTGAAAGGCTTCGATATAGTCCTGAGGATGGCGATCGCGGCGGGGTTCGGGGACGGGAAGCGTCCAATAGCGGCGCAGGGTGAGATCCTCCGGGGTGATGCGGAGCACATGGCCCCCCGGTAAACATTGAATATCCTTAAACGTTGTCGTGTGGGGGTTGTGGTTGAAATCGAAGAGGAGGAAATCAGCGATCGCCCTTTCATTCAACTTTCCCGATACCGCCGGATGGGTTCGCAGGGGGGCGATCGCCGTACTCACCAGCACCAACGGCCCCAAATGCGCGTAATACAAAGGCTTCAGCCCCAACTGATCCCGACCACACCAGAGCATTTCCTGCCGCCCATCCCACAGGGCAAAGGCAAAATCCCCCTGAATCCGCTCTAAACAAGCTTCTCCCCAAGTGAGATAGGCCCTCAATAACAGTTCCGGCTGTGTCACCGTCGGGCCACAGCCTAAATCCCGCCGCAATTGCGCGGCTCCATCAAGGCGCACCGAACTCGTCAGGTACACTTCACCATCGAGGGTGAGGGGTTGGGGAGATTCGGGGCGGATGGCCAGGAGGGTATGACCTAGGGCTAAATTTTCAGCTTGCCACAGGGTTTGGTGATCGGGGCCTGAGGGGGTGAGCGCTTGGAGGATCGCCTGTAAAATTTTGGGATCAGCGGGTTGGCCATCCCGATGCCACAGGGCAAACCAGCCGCTCATGATTGCGAGGGAGGAATAACGCCGTCATCCCCATCAGTACAACGCTCCCGGATGCGCTGCTTAATTGTCAATTCCTGCTCTTGGCGTTTGTGGGCAATCACCCAGGAGAGGATCGTCGAAATCACCACTAAACTCACAAACATCGCCGTAAAAATTTCCCCTACTGCCGCCAAGCGGGCTAGGAATGAATCCGCATGGATATCGCCATAGCCGACGGTGGAAAAGGTGACAAGGGAAAAATAGAGGGCATAGAGGCCCGGTGTGAGGCCGCTAAAGTTGGTGAGATCAAAACGGGCCAATTCGCCGTAGAGATTGGCAAAACCGAAAATGATCGTCAGTAAACCTGAGGCAAGGAGGAGCAGGACGGGGATAAATTGATTGAGGGAAGGGGTGAATTGGTATTCTCGCAGCAGGCGATCCCCATACCGCCATTGCACCTCTTGATCCGTTCCCGCCCCTTGGAGCAGTTCCACCATCAGCAGGATCATCAAAGTTAAGCCGCTAGAAATCGCCCCCAGGGCAAGGCTGAACCGTAGGGCGAAAAGGGTGGGGGGCCAAAGAGTCCAGAAACTATTGGCGATCGCATAGCTCAAGCTCAATGCCACCACCCCCGTCATCCATTGCCGCGCCCGGATCATGCCCTCAAACCGGGGATAGCTTTTGATTTCCACCAATTCTAAATTTTGCCCTTTGGGGTCGAGTTGGATGGCGATCGCTTGGGCGATCGCCTCCACCAACGCATCATGGCCATCGGGTTGGGGGGTGTTACTCATGGGGCGAGATCCCCCCTGCCCCCCTTAAAAAGGGGGGTTCCAGATTCAACCCCCTTTTTAAGGGGGTCGGCGTAGCCGGGGGGATCGTGAGCCTCACAACGAAGCAGGAGGGTTCCAGATTCAACCCCCTTTTTAAGGGGGTCGGCGTAGCCGGGGGGATCGTGAGCCTCACAACGAAGCAAGTTGAGGGGGCAATCTTTGGACACGTTGGGGAATGAGGTAGGTTAGATGTCTGTGCCGAGGCGGTTGAAGGGGAAAAAGCGCACGGCAGCACGACCGATAATGTTCTCCTTGGGAACTGCGCCCCACACATGGGAATCACAGGAGGCATTGCGGTTATCCCCCAAGACGAGATAACTATCGGGGGCAACGGTGACGGGGCCATAGGTGTAGCCGGGAAGGGATTGGGTGTAGTCTTCCGCTAAGGGATCGCCGTTAATATAAACCGTGCCTTCCTTAACTTCCACCGTTTCATTGGGCAGGCCAATGATCCGTTTAATATAGGCATCGCGGATCGGCAGAGTTTGATCCCGGAGCGGATCACATTTTGTAGCGGTGTCAGGGGGGTAAAAAACGATGACTTCGCCCCGTTGGGGGGGGTTGAAGCGGTAGGAGATTTTTTCGATCATCAGGCGATCGCCCACTTCCAACGTCGGCAACATCGATTCTGAGGGAATGTAGCGGGCTTCGGCAATGAAGGTACGAATCACGAGGGAAAAGAATAAACTTAACCCAATCACACTGGCACTTTCGACCCAAAAATTGGTTGGTTTTTTCGACATTGAGGTTTAGCGTGGGGACGGTTTCCCGTTCTAAATTTTGCTCTATCCCCCCATTCTGCCAAATTTCTGGAGATTATTGATGATTCGCTTAGCTACCCCAACAGATTTAGCCGCCATTGTCGCCATTTACAACGAATCGATCGCCGGCCGTCAAGCCACAGCGGATCTCGAACCGATTACCGTCGAGAGCCGCCGCGATTGGTTTGCGGCCCACACCCCTGAGCATTATCCCCTCTGGGTGATGGTGTTGGGCGATCGCCCCATCGCCTGGCTCAGTTTTCAAGCCTTCTATGGCCGGCCCGCCTATGGGGCAACGGCAGAAGTAAGCCTCTATGTAGCCAGTTCCCACCACAGGCAGGGCCTCGGCCGCCAACTGCTGGAGTACGGTTTGGCCCAAGCGCCCGTAGTGGGGATCACGACGCTGTTAGGGTTTATCTTTGCCCACAACGCTCCGAGCTTGGCCCTGTTTCAGCAATACCAGTTTGAGGAATGGGGATATTTGCCCCGCGTCGCCCGTTTGGATGGCCGGGATGCAGACTTGGTGATTCTGGGGCGCAGGCGAGAAGGGGGCGATCGCGTCCCCTAAGTTTGGTACGCTAGAAGACCGAAACTACCCCTTTTGCAAACCACCATGCTCCTAGACTTAACCGGCAAAAAAGCCCTCGTCACTGGCATTGCCAATAACCGCTCCATTGCCTGGGGCATCGCCCAACAACTCCACGCGGCGGGGGCTGAAATTGGCGTAACCTATTTGCCCGACGAAGCCGGTAAGTTTGAGAGGAAGGTGCGGACGTTGGTAGAACCCCTCAATCCAACGCTGTTTTTACCCTGCAATGTCCAGGATGATGCTCAAATTGCCACCACATTTGAACAAGTGAAGGCCCAATGGGGCAATTTCGACATCCTGATCCACTGCCTCGCCTTTGCCAACCGCGACGATCTCACCGGGGAATTCGTCAACACCTCCCGCGATGGTTTTAAAACGGCGTTGGAAATTAGTAGTTATTCCCTGCCGGTCTTGGCTCAAGGAGCGCGACCGTTGTTGAATGCGGGGGGGGCGATCGTCACGCTCACCTATTTAGGGGGGGTGAAGGTGATCCCCAATTACAATGTCATGGGTGTGGCGAAGGCGGCGTTAGAAATGAGTGTGCGCTATTTGGCGGCGGAGTTGGGGCCGCAAAATATCCGCGTTAATGGCATTTCCGCAGGCCCAATCCGTACCCTAGCATCTTCCGCCGTCGGGGGCATTTTGGACATGATCCACCATGTAGAAGCGACGGCTCCCCTGCGCCGCACGGTAACGCAAACGGAAGTGGGCAATGCCGCAACGTTCCTCTGTAGTGATCTGGCCAGTGGCGTGACGGGGCAGATTCTCTATGTGGATTCCGGTTATGAGATCATGGGGATGTAGGTTAATCCTGGCGCGATCGGGGATTTCGCTTCGTTTTGAGGCTGCGATCCCCCCGGCTACGCCGACCCCCTTAATAAGGGGGTTATTTCAGAACCCCCTTGAGGCTGCGATCCCCCCGGCTACGCCGACCCCCTTAATAAGGGGGTTGAATATCTGGAACCCCCCTTTTTAAGGGGGGCAGGGGGGATCCTCCCGCCCTAAATTTCTCACTTTAAGTTCAATAAATTGCTATGCAACTGAGCGATCGCCCCTCCACCACACCTTCCACCCCCACCCGCACCGCCACCGTCCAACGCACCACCGGCGAAACGGATGTCACCGTTAGCCTCAACCTCGATGGCACGGGGCAATGCCGCAGTAAAACCGGCGTGCCTTTTCTCGATCATATGCTCCATCAAATTAGCTCCCATGGTTTAGTGGATCTCGATATCCATGCCCATGGGGATTGGGAGATTGACGACCACCACACCAATGAGGATGTGGGGATCACGTTGGGGATGGCTTTGGCGAAGGCCTTGGGCGATCGCAAGGGGATTCACCGCTTTGGCCATTTCATCGCCCCCCTGGATGAGGCTCTGGTGGAGGTGGTGATGGATTTTTCAGGCCGGCCCCATCTCAGCTATGGCTTGGAGATTCCCACGCAACGGGTGGGCAACTATGATACGCAATTGGTGCGGGAATTTTTCGTGGCGATCGTCAATCACAGCCAGTTAACCCTCCATATTCGCCAATTGGACGGGATCAATTCCCACCATATTATTGAGGCCACGTTTAAGGCCTTTGCCCGTGCTTTACGGATGGCGGTGGCGATCGACCCCCGCCGCGCCCAGGAGATCCCCAGTTCTAAAGGCGTACTTTAAAACCCTAGTGGCCAAGGCAAGGGCGAAAAATTTTTCGCCCCTACAGCATTAATTGCTCCCCATTCCCCTACAAGATAATCATTCTCAATTAATTCAAAATGTTGCAACTCGGGGATCTAACCCCTTATCATTGTCAATAAGTTGAATTTTCTGAGAATTGATGATTCCTTACACTGCCAACACCCTCAAAGCCGAACTTAATTCACGGGGCTGGCGACTCACTCCCCAACGGGAAAA
>JAABSU010000207.1 GCA_011390265.1 Spirulina sp. | reverse complement strand
CACATCATCCTGCGAACCAATAATCAAAGGTGTGCGCTGGTGCAACTCCCGAGGAATCACATCCATTAACCGCTCATGACCCGTACTCGCCCGGCCCCCCGCCTGTTCAATCAAAAATGCCAAAGGTGCAGACTCATAGAGCAAGCGTAACTTACCCTCCGGTTTTTGCCGTGTTCCGGGATACAAGAACACCCCCCCCTGCATCAAAATGCGGTGAATATCCCCCACCAACGCCCCACTATAGCGAGCCGTATAGCCCTCATGGCGATGGACATAGCGGTTATAGTCCCGGATCGACTCCTCCCATTGCCAAAAATTCCCCTCATTGACGCTATACACCGGGCCATGGGGGGGAATTTGGATCGATTCTTCCGCGAGAATAAACTCCCCTAAACTGGGGTCAAGAATGAAAGAATGCACTCCATCCCCCACGGAATACACCAGCATCGTCGAAGGGCCGTAAAGAATATAGCCTGCCCCCAACTGCTTATGGCCCGACTGCAATAGATCGGTCGCCTTGCCATCGAGATCCTCGCCTTCCTGTTGCCGCAGGGAAAAAATCGACCCCACATTGAGATTAATATCCACATTGGAGGAGCCATCAATGGGGTCATAGAGCAACGTATAGCGGCCAATGGGGCAATTTTCCGGGATGTAATAGGGGTCTTCCATCTCCTCTGAGGCGAGACGGCACACCAGTCCACTTTGCTTAAACACCGAAATAAACACCTCATTGGCATAGAGATCCATCCGCTTCACGGATTCCCCCTGCACATTGACATCCCCCGTAAAGCCCAGGGCATTTTCCACCAGCCCCGCTTTACTGAGGCGACGAGCCACCAATTTCCCCGCCAGGGCAATACGGCCCATAATTGCGCTAATATCTTGAGCCTCGGGTGCCAGGAGCGAAGCCGCTTTCCCCGTTTTCACCAGTTGCTGGACAACATGGCGAGACAGGGTAGTGCAATCTCGATCAAGGCTATATTCGGCTTGTATGGGATCTGAAACGACCATCGTCGGCCCTCCGGTGCTGTTGGCTAAGGGCACAACACCCCTGATGGATGTGACTGTTGCGCTCCTTAGGGGCCATGATAAGGAGGGATTTCCCCAAACCGCCAGAAGTTTTAGACTATCTGAAGGAATGGTTTTATGGAAAACGGGAGGCAGAGCCTCCCGCTAAGGTTGACCGGCTGAAACCCCATCACGAGGGATTACCGGGGATTAACGCCGCCAGGAAACTTTGGGGAGGATTTCGTTGTGATCGACGCGGTGCTTGTACTTCACTGCGAAGTGGAGTAGGGAATCCAAGAGAGAATCCGAGAGGAAATGGGGTTGGAGACCCAGATCGAGTAATTTCGTGTTTTTCGCATTGAAATAATGCTCTTCCAACTCAACGCGGGGGTTCGCCACGTTGTCAATTTCCACATTCATCCCCATGGCAGTCCCGGCTTTTTTGACCATCATCGCCAAGTCACCGACGCTAAACAGTTCCGTAAATTGGTTGAAGACGCGGAAATTCCCCGGTTCAGCGGGATTATTCACCGCAATTTCAATACAGCGCACCGTGTCGCGAATATCGAGGAGGCCGCGGGTTTGACCGCCTTTGCCGTAGACCGTGAGGGGATGGCCGATCGCTGCCTGAATACAGAAACGGTTCAACGCCGTCCCAAATACACCGTCATAATCTAAACGGTTCACCAGCAATTCATCCATGCCGGTTTCTTCTGTTAATACGCCGTAAACAATGCCTTGGTTAAGGTCGGTGGCGCGGAGGCCCCAGATTTTACAGGCGAAATGAATGTTGTGACTGTCGTGGACTTTGGAAAGATGATAGAAACTTCCCGGTTGTTTGGGGTAGGGAAGGGTATCTTTCCGGCCATTATGTTCAATTTCGATATAGCCTTCTTCAATATCAATATTGGGCGTGCCGTATTCCCCCATGGTTCCCAGTTTAACCAGGTGGCAATCGGGGAATTCATCCCGCATCGCAAACAGAATATTCAACGTGCCCACGACGTTATTGGTCTGGGTCATGACAGCGTGTTCCCGGTCGATCATCGAGTAGGGAGCCGATCGCTGTTCCCCAAAATGCACGATTGAGTCGGGGCCAAAGTCCCGCAGGGATTTAATCAGAAAGTCGTAGTGGTTGATGTCACCAATGTAGAGATCAATGTGCTTGCCGGTGAGATCTTTCCAGCGTTGGAGGCGTTGGTGGATGGGGGCGATGGGGGTGAGGGTGTCTACGCCCAGTTTGGCATCCCAGTGACGACGGATCAGGTTATCGAGGATGCCCACTTCATACCC
Source organism: Spirulina sp. (assembly GCA_011390265.1). Lineage (GTDB taxonomy): Bacteria > Cyanobacteriota > Cyanobacteriia > Cyanobacteriales > Spirulinaceae > Spirulina. Next base: position 4,200 of record JAABSU010000207.1, on the reverse strand, counting down.
TTTGTTGGCAAGGTGGAGGGCCGTTGCCCAACCGCAATACCCATCCCCACCGATGACTAGAACTTTCATAGAAACCTTTTTATGCTTGGATTGACCGATATTCGCTAAATGTATCAGGTATTGACCCCCTGTTGGGGATCAAGTTTGAGGGGGGGATCAGCCCCGGATTTAACCTGGGTGGAGCGGGCGACAACCGTAGCCCTCCCTGGGGAGATCCGCTAAAATAGCCCCAGTGTTGCCCCTAAGCCTGATGCGATCGCCCCTTTTCATCCTCATGACCCTAGTTTTGCTTTGTCCCCCTGGGGTCGCACTGCCTCCCCCAGAGGATGTGCCGGAAGAGGTGTTACGCACAGAAATCACCCTCGAAGGACGCTCCCCCACCGGGGGAGAACTCACCGCCTCAGAATATGCAGAACTGACCACCGCCCAAGCTGAATCTCCCTACGCCCCCGTCCTGGACTCGGAAATCCGCCAGGTGATCTTTTTGTTGCAAATTCGCCAAATGCTCAAGCCCATCCTACCCTTCATCCCTTAGGATGCCTGAAATTTAATGCGTGAACTTTGGGGATCATTGGTGGTTTTTTGCTTGTGCCCGGTGCTGGGGGGCCTGCCCTTGGTGGCCTGGCTAACCCGGGCATTAGCGGGCAAAAATCTCGAAACTCTTGGCACCGGCAATATCTCGGTCTCGGCGGCTTTCTACCACGGGGGCCGAGGGGTGGGCATTCTGGCCGCCTGTGCCGAAGCCAGTAAGGGGGTTGTGGCGGTGTTGTTAGCCCGCAGTTTTTTCCCCAACGATCCCCTTTGGGAGGTGGTGGCGATTATTGCCCTGGTGATGGGGCGGTATTGGGTGGCGAAAAGTGCCGGAACAACGAATGTGTTCTGGGCAATCTTCACCCATGATCCCATCGGCGCGGTGGTGATTGTGTTTTTCGCCCTGGTGAGCTTTACGTTGGTGCGGGAGCGGATTTTGGGGCGGTTGATCAGTTTGTTTTGGCTGGTGTTGATTTTGGCGGTACGCCAATCCAGCCAAAACTATGGGGTCGCGGTCTTGCTTTTAGCCCTACTCATGGCTTGGATTTATGCCAGAATTCCCGATGATTTATCTCTGGAAACTCTCCCTCAACAGCAGGATTCCCGTGCTTTATTTCGCTTTTTTCGAGGGAATCAAAGTATGTTGACCCTCAAGGAACGTCTCGACCCCGATACCGCTGGCCCCAAGGCCGCCACCCTAGCCACCCTGATCGCTTGGGGCTACGATGTGCCGGAAGGTTGGGTTTTACCCCCCGGTGATGATCCTCAACCCTTAATTCTTTCCCTGGAGCCAACCCCTGACATTCCTTTAATTGTCCGGTCTTCCGCCCTCGGGGAGGATACCGCCACCGCTTCGGCGGCGGGGCAATATATTACGATTCCCGATGTTACCAATACCCGTGAACTAGCCACAGCAATTCTACGCTGCCAAACTGCCTATAATTCCCCCCGTGCTATCCAGTATCGCCGCCACCATCGCCAGGGCGATCGCGGCATGGCGGTATTGGTACAGCGGCAAATTAAGGGGGTTTATGCGGGGGTAGCCTTTAGCCGTGATCCCGTCAATCAATATCGCGATGCCGTGCTGGTTGAGGCGGTAGCCGGGGGCGCTGAGGCGGTGGTTTCGGGGCAGGTGACACCGGAACAATACCGGGCTTATTTTCCCGCCGCTTGGGAGGGTGCGGCATCGGAGCGGGATGGTGCCTTAACCCTAGAGGGAGCCGGAACAATTCCGCCGGGCATTGTCCATCAAGTGGCCCAATGTTGCCGGGCTTTGGAGAGGCGTTACCATGGTGTGCCCCAAGATGTGGAATGGAGCTACGACGGCGAAACCCTCTGGATTTTACAATGTCGGCCGATCACAACGCTCACGCCGATTTGGACGCGAAAAATTGCCGCTGAGGTGATTCCGGGGGCGATTCGGCCCCTCACTTGGTCGATTAATCAGCCTCTCACCTGCGGGGTGTGGGGAAAATTATTCACCCTTGGTTTAGGGGGTGCGACAGGGAGCGATCAGTACGCTAACGGGGATAGATACGCTAACGCAGACCGCAACCGCACCCAAGGCCTCGATTTCGATGCCACCGCAACGCTACATTTTTCCCACGCCTATTTCAACGCCACACTCCTCGGGGAAATTTTCCGCCGCATGGGGCTACCCCCGGAAAGCCTTGAATTTCTCACCCGTGGGGAAAAGTTCAGCAAACCGCCCCTATTGAGTACGTTGAAAAACTTGCCGGGCCTGTGGCGATTGTTGCAACGGGAATGGCATCTCCCCGATGATTTTGCCGTTGATGCCCGCAAATGGTTTAAGCCGACACTTCAGCAATTGCAGGTTTCCCCGGAAGGATTATCCCCCGATGAACTGTTATCGCGGGTGGACTTGATCCTCTCGACGCTGAAACGGGCCACCTACTACAACATTTTGGCCCCCTTGAGTGTGGCCCTGCGCCAAGCCGTGCTACGGGTGGACAGTGGGGAATTGGATAGTCAGCGGATGCCGGAGGTGGCTTCGGTGCGATCGCTCGTCCAATTGGCAGAAAAAAGCCGCAACCTCCTACCCATGGGGCAACTCAATTTTGATAGTTGCCCCTCCCTCTTTGCCTATCTCGCCGAAATGCCCGACGGCCAGGGCATCCTCACCCAATTCAATGCTTGGCTGGCCCAATACGGCTATCTCAGCGAAGTGGCCACGGATATTGCCGTCCCCCGTTGGCAGGAAAACCCCCGACCGATGCGGGAACTCTTTGCCCGCTGCGTCTTTGATCCCCTTCAACGCAACAGCCTCGCCCCCTCTACGCCCCCCGGCCATCTTTCCTGGGGCGCGAAATGGGTGCAGCATCGCCTTGACCTCAAAGGGGAGGTGGCGGAAATCTATAACCGCTTGTTAGCTCATCTGCGTTGGACGATTCTGGCCTTGGAAAAGCAATGGTTAGCAGCGGAATATTTGCAAGCAGCGGGGGATTTATTTTTCCTGACGTTGCCAGAAATTACCGCCTTTGTGGAGCAGGAAGATGCGGGGATGACTGAGGCGGAAAAGGTTAAAGCCGTGGCGCAACTCCAGGATTATATCACCTACCGCCAACGGCAATATGCCCAGGATTGCCAGCGTCCCCATGTGCCTTTTGTGGTCTATGGCCAACCCAGTGATAATATTCCTCCCCCGGCTCCGGCCACGACGGCAGGGCAAACCCTCCAAGGCATGGGGGTGAGTGGCGGCATTGTTGAAGGGGTGGTGAAGGTGGTGCGATCGCTCGATATCCTTGAACAGGTACAGCCAGGAACGATTTTGGTGATTCCCTACAGTGATGCCGGTTGGTCGCCGCTGTTGGCCATTGCCCACGGCATTATTGCCGAAGTGGGGGGGAGTTTATCCCACGGGGCGATTTTGGCGCGGGAATATGGCATTCCGGCGGTGTTTGCGATTCCAGGGGTGATGCACGCCCTCCACGATGGCCAGCGGGTGCGGTTGGATGGTCAGGGGGGGACTGTGGTGGTGTTGGGTTAGGGGAAACAGATTTATTACCCCCCTTTTTAAGGGGGGCAGGGGGGATCGAACGGAAATTTTGGTTCGTTGTCGGGGCGTTTGCGTAAGCCTGCCGGAGGCACAAAATTTTTCGCCCCCATGCCCTTAGGCGCGATGTTTGGGGGGTATCGGTAACTTGACGGTGACGGTTGTGCCCTGATCCGGTTCGCTGCTGATGCTGATCGTGCCTTGGTGCTGCTCAACAATAACGCGGGCGATCGCCAATCCCAACCCCGTTCCCCTCGCCCCCTCGCTGTTTCCCGTTCGGGCCGGATCAACGCGGTAGAAGCGATCGAATAAATGGGCCATGGCAGCGGTAGGGATGCCGATGCCCGTATCGCGGATTTCAATCTGATAATCCGGGGGCTGTACTGTGAGGCTGACGCTCACTTCCTTCGGCCCCGTGGTTTTTAAGCCCGTATAAATCAGCGCATTGCCGATTAAATTCGTCAACAGCCGCGCCAATTGATCCCAATCCCCCCGCACCATAAACAACGCTTCCGGCTCCTCTAGAGGTGGGGTCATGTGGATGGCCAGGGAAATCGCCCCCTCCGCCGCCATGCCCCGCTGTTCCTCCAAGACCTCAATTAACAGCGCATCGAGGGGAATCTCCTGCCATTGGGGTTCCACCATGCCACTATCGG
>JAABSU010000206.1 GCA_011390265.1 Spirulina sp. | reverse complement strand
GATCGAGTTGTTGTAGGGCGTGGTAACGGCCAAGTTTGGGGGTCATTGACGGGGGCAATCGCTCCTGATTTAATAGCTTAATGACTGGTATTCAGCTTCTTCTCTACATAGCGGCTTCCTAGGGACATCGCATAACACACCGCCCAATACATTACCCCGACTGCTAGATAAACCTCCGCAAAACGACCGATAAAATTCGGGTTTGCCAAAATTGAACGACTCATGCCCAATAACTCCTCTAAACCAACGATCGCCAGCAACGTTGTATCTTGAAATAAACTAATAAATTGCCCCACAATTGTTGGAATGACTGCCTTAATGGCCTGGGGTAAAATAATCAGGGACACTGTTAAGGGAGGGTTTAAACCTAAAGCCTTAGAGGCTTCTTCTTGACCCCGAGGAATGGACTGTAAACCGCCCCGGACATTTTCTGCTAAATAGGCAGAACTAAACAGCGTCAAGCCAATAATCGCCCGCAAAATCCGATCCGGCCGCATCCCTTCCGGTAAAAAGAGGGGAATCATTACCTGGCCCATAAACAAGATCGCAATTAAGGGAATCCCGCGAATCACCTCAATATAAATCACCGAAAAAAATCGCACCACCGGCAAATCACTTTGCCGCCCCAAAGCAACCATTACACCGATGGGAAAACAGAGGGCAATACTAATCACCGCCATCAACACCGTCAGCATTAGCCCGCCCCACTCATTGGTTTTTACGGGGGTTAAGCCTAAATTGCCGCTGATCAGCCAGAAATACACTAGGAATGAGCCAATCCAGGCTAAAGAGGTATATTTCCCCATTTGCGGTACTTTTTGACCGATTTTTTGCCCCAGCCAAGCCGCTGCTGTGAGGATTAATAGCATGCTGACAATTAATAATCGCCAAGGCACGATGGGGGTGGGAATTAAGAAACAGAGGAGGGCGGCGATCGCCAACCCGATCAACACATTGCGGCTAAACAGCTTCACATTGCGAGCCACCACCCCCCAAGAAATCCCCGCTAGGGTCATGATCACCCCCAACGCCACCCAGAGCCGCCAATATTCCGCATTGGGATAGCGACCCGTGGCGAATAGGTGTAGGTTCGCCTCAATTACCTGCCATTGGGCTTGGGTGAATACCCAGGTCAGGAATCCATAGGCCGCCCACAAAAAACCGCCCCCCACGACGACGGTAATCACGCCGTTATACCAGGGGGTCAGCAGATTTTCGCGAATCCAGTTAATCGGGGTGGGGCGGATAGCTGGGGGGGGGAGTGCGGGAGATGCGGTCATGGTCACAGGGAGAGAATGAGCAGGGATGCCCAGGAGCATAACTGATTTTACTGGTTAGGCCCAAGGGCAACAGTGATCAAAGCGACAGCTAGAAATGACCCGCTAGGGCCGCTCCACAGCGATCGCACAATGTCGGATCATCGGCTAACTGCCCGACGGTTTCCGAATAATTCCAGCAGCGATCGCACTTTTCCCCCGTGGCGGTGACAATTCCCACCGCCACCGCTTCGTTAACGCTGTGGTAATCCAGAGCCGTAATTGCGTCGGCATTGGGCAATAATTCCACTTGGGAGGCGAGAAATAGATAGCGCAATTCATCCACGCCATTTCCCACGAGGGATTCACTGGGGTTAAAGGCCGCCAACTGTTCCGCTAGGGCAACATCGGCCACATGGAGCAATAGCTTCGCTTCTAAGGAAGCGCCGATCGCCTTCCCACTGCGGGCCTGCTCCATCACCTGATTCACCCCATCGCGCAATTCCCGCAACTGCTCCCACTTGCCGGCCAATTCTGGCTGTTGCCATTGGGCATCGGTTTGCACCCAACCGGCTTTAAACACGGAATCATGGGGGGTGGGGTAGGGGAGGAATTGCCAAATATCTTCCGCCATGTGGGATAGAACGGGGGCGATCGCCTTCGCTAAATTTTCTAAGGCAATGGCCAGCACCGTTTGGCAACTGCGCCGCCGGGCCGCTGTGGGCGCGGAAATATAGAGGCGATCTTTGGCAATATCGAGGTAGAAATTCGATAAATCGACGACGCAGAAATTCTGCACCGTTTGGAAGAATTTAAAGAACTGGTAACTCTCAAAGGCCGCTGTTACCTCACTAAACACGCCATCAATGCAATGGAGCATATAGCGATCCAGTTCCGGCAATTCATCGTAGGGAACGGCATCGGTGGCGGGGTTGAAATCGTGGAGGTTGCCCAATAGAAAGCGGGCGGTGTTGCGGATTTTGCGATAAACATCGGAGAGTTGCTTGAGGATCGTTTTGCCAATGGGCACATCGGAGGAATAATCCACGGAAGAAACCCAAAGGCGCAACACATCCGCCCCATAGGGCGGCTCCTGTTTCTGATTCTTGCCGCCATTGATAATCACCAAAGGATCGACAATATTCCCCAGGGATTTACTCATTTTGTGGCCCTTTTCATCCAGGGCAAAGCCATGGGTAAGAACGGTTTTATAGGGGGCGTGGCCATGGGTGGCGACGCTGGTGAGGAGGCTGGATTGAAACCAACCGCGATGTTGATCGGAGCCTTCGAGATAAAGATCTACGGGATATTTTAATTCCGGCCGTTGCTGGGCCACTGCTGCCCAAGAGGAACCGGAATCAAACCATACATCCATCGTATCCATGCCTTTCCGGTAGGTTTTGCCATCGTTGCGATAGCTGGGGGGCAACAATTCTTCTACGGATAACTCCCACCAAGCATCGGAACCCCGCTCGGCAATGATCCCCTGAATGTGGGCGATGGTTTCGGCATTTAACAGCGGTTCGTTCGTGGCTTCATCGTAAAATACCGGGATTGGCAGCCCCCAACTGCGTTGGCGAGAAATACACCAATCGGCGCGATCGCTCACCATGGGGGTGATCCGGTTTTGTCCTTGGGGGGGAATCCATTGGACGGCGGCGATCGCCTCCAAAGCCTGCTCCCGAAACCCCGCAACGGAAGCAAACCACTGCTCTGTTGCGCGGAAAATCGTTGGCTTTTTTGTGCGCCAATCGTAGGGATATTTATGGTTATAGGCTTCTTCGAGGATCAGGGATTGGGCTTCGCTCAAGGCGGCAATAATGGCCCCATTGGCATCTTTCAACACATTCAACCCCACAAACGGCCCCGCCTCAGCGGTAAAGTTGCCATCCCCATCCACCGGGGAAAGAATCGGCAAGCCGTATTTTTGCCCGGTGATAAAGTCTTCCTGACCATGGCCGGGGGCGGTATGCACCAACCCCGTCCCGGATTCCGTCGTGATATAGTCGCCACCGATCACGACGGGGCTTTCCCGGTCAAAGAGGGGATGGCGATAGGTGCAATGTTCCAGATCCGCGCCTTGAATCGTCGTTTTAACAATGAGTTCGGTTTTAAATTTCGTTGCCAAGGTGGGGACTAAATCAGCGGCAACAATTAGATAACGGCAACCACAAAGCAGTTCAGCGGCCTCGACAACAGCATAGGTAAGCTGGCCATTGACGGCAACAGCCAGGTTGCCGGGAATCGTCCAGGGGGTCGTCGTCCAGATCGCCACACCTAAATCCGGCAGGAATTCCTCCAAGGCCGCAGCGGTGGGGGCGAGGCTCGTGATCCCGAAAGCGGTGTAAATGCTTTGGGAAACGTGGTTATCGGGATATTCGAGTTCCGCTTCTGCCAAAGCCGTTTTGGAGCTAGGACTCCAATGGACGGCCTTTAAGCCGCGATAGATGTAGCCATTGAGGGCCATTTGCCCAAATACGCCAATTTGTGCCGCTTCGTATTCGGGATTGAGCGTTAAATAGGGATTCTCCCAATCTCCCCAAATGCCAAAGCGTTTAAAGCCTTCCCGCTGGTTGTCGATGATGCCCAAGGCGAATTCCTTCGCTTTTTGGCGCAGTTCCAAAGGGCTAAGGCTTTGGCGTTCTTCCCGGCTGAGGGTCTGAATAACTTTTAATTCAATAGGCAGGCCGTGGCAGTCCCAACCGGGGACGTAGCGGACTTTGTAGCCCTGGAGGAGTTTATATTTATTAATAATATCTTTGAGAATTTTATTTAAGGCGTGGCCCATGTGGAGCGTGCCGTTGGCGTAGGGGGGGCCATCGTGGAGGACGAAGCGATCGCCCGGATTATCCGCCGCTAGCTGTTCATAAATCTCGGTTTCCCGCCAGAAGGTTTGCAGTTCCGGCTCCCGCCCGACGGCATTGGCCCGCATATTAAAATCGGTCTGGGGCAAGTTAACGGTGTCTTTGTAGCTTTTCGGTTCGCTCATGGCATTTTACAAAAGAGGGCCGTATCTAGTCTAATGCTCCCCCGTGTTCTTGGCTCTGTTGAGTGATAGCGGACTGGGGTGGATTTTCTAGCGGTTGGCCTAAAATGGGGGGGAGTTGGAGAGCGTCCCTGGGCCGATGTTTTTGATGGGGCAGCTTGCAAGCCGACAGTGAGTTTCTGATTCAGTGCAATTGTACAAATTCAACGTAGTTCTAATTTTTACTTAAAAAACCATGAATATCAAACAATTGATTTATCAAGAAATTGCCAATATAGAAGAGGACAAGCTGACAGAACTTTATGAAATGATCAGAAACTTTTCACAATTTTCCTCCATCAAAAACGACAGTTTATTTACAAAATTAAAAAAAGTAAAAATCGAAGGGCCTATTGATTTTGCGACCAATATTAATTTATCGCAATAGACGAGGTAGTTATATGCGATCCGGTTGTAGCGTTGATCTGCGTAGGGGCGTTGGCGTAAGCCTGCCGGAGGCACAAAAATTTTTCGCCCCTACATCACTTAAGACGCAGCATTAAGATTGATGACATTTGATCGACATTTTAATCAAGCCGGATTTAAGACTTTATGTTAAATCACGATGAGTAAACTTCCCAGTTCTTGGGCCTTGCCCACAACGATCAAAAACCGCTTCGGCCAACGCAGTGCCGGGAAACAACGGGCGATGGTGGCTGAGGGTCATTTGCTTTTGGTGCTCCACGCTGCCCCCCAAGCTCAGGATTCGGAGCGGCGGGCGGTATTTTTTTGGCGATCGCCTTCTGGCCAATGGCAAAGTAGCGGCGGTCAATATGGTTTAAAGCCCTTGATTAAGCATTTGCAAGCTTACAGCGATGCGGAAAACACCCTAAGCGATGCCTATGCCCAGGCCCACAGTGCCGCCGACTTTTTCCAACTCTTGGAAACGATGGCCCCCCTGCGTCGCGCCAGTGAAAATCTCTACAGCACATTGCAGGCGGCGAGGGAAGGGATTCCCGATGATTCGGATTTGATCGATGTACGGGATTGGGCCTATGAGATTAATCGCAGTCTTGCCCTGTTATACGAAAGCACGAACAACGCGATGAATTACAGTATTGCCCGCCGGGCTGAGGAGCAGACGGAGCTAAGTTTGGCGGCGTTGGGGGCGAGCGATCGCCTCAACATCATCGCGGCGCTGTTTCTCCCCGTCACTGCCTTGGCTTCCATCTTTGGGATGAATTTAATCAATGGTTGGGAAACTGTGCCGGGGTTGGCGTTTTGGTTGGTGTTAATTGTGGGGATTATGCTGGGAATTGGGGTGCGCCATTGGGTGCTGAAGGGCCGGTAAATGGGTGAGAAAATTTTAGTTAAACGGTTTGGGGTAGAGGGTTTCCTTCTGTTTGGGCGGTTTCGATTAAGCAACCGACTAAATCACCGGCTAGCTCAAGGGCAGATGGGGTTTGGGTGGGTGGGGGATTTTCTGTCATTTAAGTCCTATTTTGAGGTTATTGATAATGGAGACGACAAGACACAATAATGAGGGTATCTTCTGCAATTTTGTAAACTAGACGATGTTCACTATTAATCCGTCTTGACCAATAGCCAGAAAGATTTGCTCGGAGGGGTTCGGGTTTACCTTGTCCTGTGAAGGGGGTGCGCTGAATTTCTTTGATCAGCGTGTTGATTTTTCTGAGGAGCTTTTTGTCTGATGTTTGGAACCAGAGATAGTCATCCCAGCCTTGCTCGGTGAATGTAATTCTCATTCTTCAATTAGGCTTTGTTCGGTAAATTTCCCTGCTTCTGCATCTTGAATGGATTGGAGTAAGCGGTTGGCGTTGGCGGGGTTAGATAGCAGGTAGACGGTTTCTTGCCAAGCGTTAAATTCAGCCAGGGACATTAAGACGGCTTGTTTACCGTCTGCACTTTGCAAGATTGTGGGTTCGGCGTTTGTGTGGGCGCGATCAATGAGGTTATCGAGGTTTTCTTTGGCGGTTTGAGTCGTGATTGATTGCATAATTGATTCTCTTTTTTATCTAGTTTAAATGAACGCTGAATGTTCGATTATTTGCAGTTTTCGGCGGCGTTGGATGTATTCTTGGAGGGCGGTAATGACCTCACGGGCGTTTTTGAGGGCGGTTTTGTAGGTTTCGCCGTGAATGATTGTACCGATCGCCCCCCTTGCTCAACGTTTTATAACATTTTTTGTCTAGGGGCGGCGATCGCGCTATGATCGCCCCTATAGGAGACTCGCGTGAGAACCCCGGTCATTTATGCCGGGGATGAAGCGCAGCCGC
>JAABSU010000022.1 GCA_011390265.1 Spirulina sp. | reverse complement strand
GGTGCGGGTGGAAGTCGCCCAAGCCTTTGGCCAAGTGTTCAACTGTCAGATCCAGCCCCAAACCGGAGCCATCCCCCTCCCCTAATCCGAGCGCAGCCCTTGGGCAAGCTGGTAAATTTTGCCCCACTCTGACATCACTTGGGACTTTTTGAGTTGAAGCGTCTTGGCGATCGCCTCAATGGGTTCAGACATTTTCAACTTGCCAATAATCTGCCGTTGCATCGGCGTTAAACCCTCCCACAGCGTTTCCCACTGACCAACGGTGAGGCCTAAATTATGCTCATGGAGGGAAGTTTGGAGCCAATTGGCGACGAGATCCGGCCGGCCCTTGAGGGCAAAGATCTTCACCGCATGGTACGTCACCTTTTCCCGCAGGCGGTAAATTTGCTTCACCGGCAGGTCGAGAATTTGGGCGATCGCCTCCTGGGTATGGCCCTGAAGGTAAAGGCGCAACCAATCCACCGCCAGGGGTTCCACCTCCGTGATTAAGTAGGCTTCAAATTCCCCCAGCACCGTTTCCCGTAGCGTCTGCTCCTCAGCACCCACCGCCGCCGCCTGATGAGTACTAATCGCTTCGATGTCAAACAGGCTTAAGGCAGAATCCCCATCATCAAGGGTAATTTCCTCCGAAATCATCTTAATCCGCTCACTTTGGGGCACTTGGGTCATCCCCCCTCGCTGCGATCGCCGCAAATAATTGACAAAGCGATAGATCAACAGCGGTTGATTGCGAATCGGCCGCAGGCAATATTCCTCAATGCTGGCCAATAGCAAAGCATTGCGCAACGTCTGCTCAGGCGTACATTGGGCCACCCAATCAATCACCGTTTGGATATAGCGATCGCTCTGGAGCATCTCCTGGATCACCTCTTGGAGCACATCCGCCACCGCCCGATTGCGATCGCGACTCATCGACACCCAAGTGCGAATCTTATGGCGCACCACCATCAAAGACCCCAACCGCTGAATCAAATTCTGGTAAGCCCGCCCTGGACTTTGCTCCAAATAGCGTTGGCTGAGAATCCGGTAGCGATATTCCATCGACTGCTCCGTAATCCGCTGGAACTTTTCATCCAGTTGGTCAAACTCCCCAACCTTCGGCCCCACAAGCCATTGGGTCAAACTCTCCCGTTGAGCCAAACGCAAATGGGGGTAATCTGCCGCGAGACGTTCTCCCCAAGCCTGCTGTAACTGCTGCGCCCATGGGCAGATCGAAATATTTTGCTCACTCCCCAAATCATCCATTATCGTACTCATCAATTGGCCACCTTAAGAAGATGTTAGAACAGCATCACCGATTGGGGCACCATCGAGGGGGACAAGAATCTCCATCCTGACCCTCAACCGTAAGCCGCCAGTACAATCCGCCCTCTCTCCCCGGTTATTGTTCCATGTCTCTCTGGGAATTTCATTGATCTCAACGGAATTCTGACCCACGGAAATCAAAGCCCCTTGTCAAGATTTCCGGAATACCCTGGATTTTGCCCGGTTAGCCTTGACAGTTTCAGTAATAATAATTAACATCTAGCGCAGGTGAGTTCTATTCCTAACCTTGTCTTAACCCCTTCTTGATCCTCAATCGAAATTTCGACTATGATTGCGGAGGTGTTAAGCGCTAAGGCAGTAGCGGGTCGAAGGCGACCCCAACTCTCAAGACAGTCCAGTTCGTTGTGTTCCTTTGGTTAAGTGTGAGGAAAGTTAATGTCTAAGAAAGTGATCAAAGCCCTGTTCGTCGCTCCGGCTGCTCTAGGTGTCGCTGTGCTCGCAACCGGCGAAGCCCAAGCCCAATATTTTAGTGATGCCACCTCTGCCAGCGATCTGCTCCAACAAATTGAGAGCTACAGCGCAGAAGGGGACACCACCATGGGCCAGTTTACCGGCGCATCCCAATTCAGCGATGTTTCTCCCAGTGACTGGGCCTTCCAGGCTTTGGATGATTTAGTCCGTCGCTACGACTGCCTCAAGGGTTATCCTAACGGCACCTATCGCGGTAACCGCTCCCTCTCCCGCTACGAATTTGCCGCTGGTTTAAATGCCTGCTTGCAACAAATCGAGCGGTTGATCGCCGAAACCACCGCTGACTTCGCCACGAAGGAAGACCTGGAAACCATGAACCGCCTCATGCAAGAGTTTGAAGCGGAATTGGCCATGCTCGGAACCCGGGTGGATAACCTGGAATCCCGCGTTTCCTTCCTGGAAGACAATCAATTCTCCACCACCACCAAACTGGCCGGGGAAGCCGTGTGGACTCTCGGCACCCCCTGGGGCAAAACCGCTGGTATTCCGGTTAACGAAAACCTCACCTTTGACTACCGTGCTCGTCTGCGCTTTGACACCAGCTTTACTGGTGAGGATCTCCTCGTTACTCGCCTCAACGCAGGTAACGGGACGAACTTCGCCACGGGGAACTTAGGAACCGGTGCTGGAGTGTTGAACTACTACGGCAATACCAACAGTAGTGTTAACCTCGATAAACTTTGGTATCAGTTCCCCCTCAACGACAGCGTTCGTCTCCACGTTGCCGCCCAAGGGATTCTGATCGATGACATCTTGGATGCAGCAAGCACGGCTCCTTATTCCTACGACGATGTGCCCTTAGGAAATGCCTATAACACCGCGTTTTACGATACCCAAGGTGCAGCACGGGCAGCAGTGGGGGCGAATATCCGGTTCAGTGATAACCTCGGTATTGACCTCGGTTACTTTGCCGGCCAAGCCCAAGATCCTTCTCGCGGTATCTTAGGTGGTGCCTTTGCCCTGCCGGTGCAGTTAAATGCCTCCTTTGATAAGCTCAACCTGGCTTTGGGCTATTCCCGCACCTACTCTCCAGGTTTTGAAACTGTTAATGGTTTACCTGTAGCTCTTCCTTCTCTGAATAGTGTGGGTACTGGCTTAGCACGTACTCCCTTCGGGCCTTTAGCTACCTCTGGCAACCACTACCATTTGGCGCTGTCCTACGACCTCAGCCCCAAATTCAACATTAGCGGTTTTGCTGGCTACACCGTGGGGATTGCGGAATCCGGTGGTTTGAGTGGTACAACCTTCATCTCCCGTGGTTCCAAAGCCAACATCTGGAACTGGGCGCTGAATCTCTCCTTCCCGGAAATCTTCCAAGATTCTGACGTGCTCCGTCTTGGTTTTGGTCAGGTTCCCTCTGCTGCTCGTGTTCAAGGGCCTGCTCCTGAGAACCCCACGACGGCACTCTTGGGTAACATTGAATACCGCTTCAATGTCAACGACAACATCCAATTGGCTCCGGCCTTCTTCATGTCCTGGAATCCCAACGGCACTGCGGGTAATAACCTCTACGGTGCTGCGCTGCGGACGATCTTCAGCTTCTAGATTGCCCCTAGGTTGATGTGACATTAATCTGATTAAAAAAGGAGGGTCTTAAGACCCTCCTTTTTTTGCGTCCCTCCTTCAACCCTCAAAGCTTCAAACTGCGGCGGGTGGCGGGGCCAACAATGCCATCGGCGGCCATGCCTTGGCTACGTTGGTATTCTTTAACGGCGCGATCGGTGTCAGGGCCAAATACGCCATCTGTGCCGACGCGAATCCCTTTCTCCCGAAGCGCGGCTTGGAGAGCGCGGACTTCATTGCCCCGGAGGGGAGGGTTGGTGAGTTTGAGAGCAGTGGAATCCACGGGCGGAGTCGGGGTTGTGGCATCCAGTGCTTCCCCATCGACCCCTAGAGCGGAGCGGGTCGCAGCACCGATAATGCCATCAGGGGTTAAACCCTGTTGAGCCTGCCATTGTTTGACCAATTCCGCTGTGCCGGGGCCAAAGACCCCATCGGGTTCGATGCTAAAACCAGCTTGATTGAGGGCGATTTGTACTTGGCGAATATCTTCGCCTCGGAGGTAGGGGGTTTGCAGTTTGAGGAGGCGATCGGGGGCGATTTCAGCGGAGATGCATACGGAGGGACTGAGGGCTGCTTCATCGGCTCGTAGTCCCCGCACGAAGAAGGGGAGTTTTAAATCCCAATTCCCATCGGCAATTAACTGATTAAAGGTGTCCATGCGGTAGACGGTGCGGCGCAGGAGTTCGATGCTGTGGTTGGCGAGCCAGTTGCGGCGGGTGGCGACGTAATGGGCAACCCATTTTTGCTCACCGATCGCACTGAGTTTGCCGTGGTTTTGGATGGTGCGATCGCGGATCAGATGCCAAGAGCCATGAATGCGGCCATCGTAGACCACAGCCATCCCCAGGGCGGTTTTAATCCCGATATAGTTGGCACTGGTGATCGTGGGTTCCCAATAGACGCGATTGAAAAAATCGTCTTGGGTAGTCTGCATCACCGGGTCGCTGCCGGCATCTTGGAGGATACGGCGCAGGGTGCTATCCCGGTTGAGGCCTTGATCTTGGGCATCAAAGCGGCCCAAGTAGGGGCGTAACTCGTTGGCGTAGCTTGCCCCTGGTGCTTTGACGTAGGCATGGATCAGCAGGGCCAGGTTGCCACTATTGAGGGTGGTTTGCGATCGCCCATAGGTTAACCCCCCCGGATCCGTGGGTAAAAATGTCACATTGCCATAATCACCCTGAAGCGTTCCGGTTTCAAAGGCATTAACAATCGCTTTAGCCGCCTGTTTTTGGAGAGGAGTAAGCATGATATTCCCAACAGTGATGGTCAAATCCTGTTGTTAGCTTAAAGGGAATTTCGCAACAGACTCCAAACAGCAATATTTTTTAAATAAATCAATCATCCATAAAACCCCCCTTTTTAAGGGGGGCAGGGGGGATCTCCACTATGCTTTAAATCAATCATCCATAAAACCCCCCTTTTTCTACGCCGAAGGCGCATCCCCGCAGGGGCTTAGCAGGGGCTTAGGGGGGCAGGGGGGATCCCCCTTAACCTTCCGGAGCAGATGCCGGTTGCTCTGGCTCGGCAATAGTGTTCTCCCCCTCCGCAGGGTTGGATTCCACCGCTACATCAGTCTTCGACTCCAGTTGAGCATTCATTTTCACCGATTCTTCAATTTTCTCAGCTTCCCGCTTCAACTCATTCTGAAAATCATTACTCGCATCTTGGAAGCTGCGAATCGCCTTGCCGACACTGCGGCCAATTTCCGGCAATTTCTTCGGGCCAAAAATCAACAATCCCACCACTAAAATTAAAACAATTTCCGGTAAACCAACACCAAAAATATTCATAAGCTCCTAGAGAATAAAATCAACAAAAAAACCCGGATAGACCGGGAATTTGCATAACTGGACAAAAGCCCTCGACTTAGTTGGTCAAATTTCGCCAATCAACGGAGAAATCATTGAGCAACAGGTCAGCGTTGTAAATTTGCAGAATAATCAGCAAGAAGACGAGAAAAAGAGCCATGAAGACTCCCATGACTGCCGTCGTGCCCCAACCAGGGGAGACTTTACCATATTCGGAGTTCAGGGGCTTGAGTCGATCGCCCAACCAGGTGCGTTGTGACATAGAGGAATCTCAAGTGAGCGTTTATTAAGGTTCCATCATATCATAGAGGTATCGCTATCATAATTTCACGCTAGATCATGGAATCTGAAACAGTTTTTATCATTGGTATTGGGATCTTGGTGATTGCCGTTACCGTCTATTCCATCTACATTTCCTTTGGTGCGCCTTCAGCGGAACTGAATGACCCCTTTGAAGACCACGAGGACTAATTCCCCCGATGGCTGTTCCCTCTGACGCTGCCCAACGGGCGGCTCAACTCCGTCAACAACTGCAAGAAGCGGGCTATGCCTACTATGTGTTGGATGCCCCCATCCTTCCCGATGGCGTTTACGATGCCCTCTATCGGGAATTGCAGGATCTCGAAACCGCCCATCCGGAACTGATTCGCCCCGATAGTCCGACGCAACGGGTGGGCGATCGCCCCGCCTCCCAATTCCAATCCCATCGCCACGCCATCCCCCTCTATAGTCTCGAAAATGCCTTTGATCAGGGGGAATTACAGCAATGGCAGGAGCGTTGGCAACGGCAGGGGCAAAAGCTCTTGGGGGAACTCCCAGCCTTTGACTATGTGTGTGAGCTAAAAATTGACGGCTCTGCCTTGGCGTTGACCTATGAGCATGGGGTGTTAACGCGGGGTGTGACCCGTGGGGATGGGACAACGGGGGAAGAGATTACCCAAAATATCCGCACGATCCGCACAATTCCCCTCCGGTTAGCGGTGGAAAGTCCGCCGCCCCTTGTGGAGGTGCGAGGAGAGGCTTTTTTGCCCTTGGGGGAATTTGAGCGAATTAATCAGGAACGCGGCGAAGGCGGCGAACCCCTGTTTGCCAATCCCCGCAATGCTGCCGCTGGCACGTTACGGCAATTGGATCCCCAAGTTGTGGATCGCCGCCGTTTAGAATTTTTTCCCTATACGCTCCATCTTCCCGGTGGTGAATCCCCCCTTAGCCAATGGGACAGTTTGGAACTGTTGCAAACTTTCGGCTTTCGGGTTAATCCCCATCGGCAACGCTGCCCAGATTTGGCGGCGGTATCGGCCTATTTTGAAGCCTGGCGGGAAAAACGCCACGACCTGCCCTACATGACCGATGGCGTGGTGGTGAAACTCAATTCCATCCCATTACAAACCCAATTGGGGTTTACGCAAAAATTTCCTCGGTGGGCGATCGCCCTCAAATATCCCGCTGAAGAAGTGAGTACACAGGTTAAAGACATTACCGTCAATGTGGGGCGCACCGGAGCCGTTACCCCCATGGCGATTATGGAGCCGGTGGCAGTGGCGGGGACAACGGTACAGCGGGCGACGCTTCACAATGCCGACCGCATTGCCGAGTTAGATATTCGCATCGGGGATACGGTGATCATCCGCAAAGCCGGGGAAATTATCCCGGAGGTGGTGCAGGTTTTGCCGGCCCTGCGGCCGCCGGGAACCCTTCCCTTTGTGATGCCCAGCCATTGCCCCGAATGCGCCTCGCCCTTGGTGCGACCCAAAACCGAAGCCGTCACCCGCTGTGTGAATCGCCAATGCCCAGCGATCCTGCGGGGGGCGATCGAACATTGGGCCAGTCGCGATGCTCTCGATATTCAGGGATTAGGGGAGAAATGGGTGGCGCAGTTGGTGGGGGCTGGGTTCGTTTCTTCCCTGGATCAGCTTTATACCTTGACCATTGAGCAATTACTGACCCTAGAACGGATGGGGCAAAAATCGGCGGCAAATTTGGTGGGGGCGATCGCCGCCTCCAAAACCCAACCCTATGCCCGCGTCCTCTACGGTTTAGGCATTCGTCATGTGGGCAAAGTCAACGCGGAAATGCTCACCCAAGCCTTCCCCACCGTCGAGGAACTGGCTTCCGCCCGTGTTAGCGATCTTGAAGGTATCTATGGCATTGGTGGGGAAATTGCCCAAGCGGTTTACGACTGGTTCCAAGCTCCCCACCATCAGACCCTCATCGAAAACTTACAAACCTTGGGGCTGTGTTTTGCGCAAACCTTGGCCATTGAGGAAGCGGGAGGGAAGGGGGCGATCGCTACGCCAACGCGAATCGCCGGTCAAAGTTTCGTGATCACCGGCACACTCCCCACCCTCAGCCGTAAAGAAGCCCAGGCCCTGATCGAGCAAGCCGGGGGCAAAGTCGTCAGCGCCGTTAGCTCCAAAATAAATTACCTAGTTGTTGGAGCCAATCCAGGGTCAAAACTGACCAAAGCTCAACAACTAGGTATTCCACAGTTAGAGGAGAGAGAACTCCGCCAACTGCTTGAGTGAGTCCAAAGATGCAAATGTATAAAAAGGGGTTCCCCCCTAGCCCCCCTGATCTCTAGGGGGGATTGAGGTGCTGCCGGGAGGATAGCCGTTAGGCGTTACGACGCAGACGACTGGCACCCAAAGCCGCAACACCCAGTAAACTCAAAAGGGTTGCCGGTTCGGGAACTGGGGTGTTGGGGATAGGTGTGCCGACTAAACCGCGCACCGCAAACACGGCATCGTTAAAGTCGCGGTCAGACCCCTTACCCGTGGGATCAAATTCACCCACCAAGTCTTCAACCCCCATCAGCAGCCAATGCTCTTGAGCCACAACGTCAAAGTAAGACTTGACAATAAAATGCTGTAAGCCAAAGGGATTTGCCGCTGCCTGCGTGCCAAAGGTGTGCCCTGTCCAGGTTGAGCCATCTTTACGGCGGCCGGCTTGGGTCAAGAAAAAGTCAATTTGAGTATCACCCTCAAATGTGCCAAGGACTTGCCCATCACCCAAACGCAGAGCGCCATCCCGTTCCGACAGAACACTTTCAGTAGATGAAATGTCACTGAAGATGTTTTGCTGTGCTCCGCCATTCACGGAGAAAGAGAGCTTGTTGCGATAGGCTGCCCCTTCATTGATGAAGTAAACCTCCAAAGGAGCCACCCCAGTCATCCAACGCAAGGTCTGCGGATCAATCTCCATCAACTGTGCCACCGATTCATCAATGGCCAGCCGTTCACTGTTCACCATACTGTTAAAGGTGTTGAACAGATCGGGGTTGGAATCTCGAAGATTGACGGCTTGGGCTGTGCCAATGCCACAAGTAAGCACAGCCAACCCAGCCGTGATGGTTGTCAAGAATACATTTTTCATAAAGCCTCCCAGTGGAGCTACGAAAACAGAATGATAGGGTGAGAGGGGAGGGCCGAGTGAACCCTCCCCATTGTTTTAGACAATGTTAGGCCAGAAATTGAGAGCCGTCACTAAATCTAGGCTTGGCGACGCAGCTTGGTAGCACCCAAAGCGGCGATACCGACCAAACCAAGGAGGGTCATGGGTTCAGGAACTTTTTCTTGGTGGACAGGGGTTCCCACAATGCCGCGCACTGCGATGACCACATCGTTGAAGTCCCGGTCAGACTTTTCGCCACTGATATCTTCAATCCCGATCACGACCCAGTTTTCATTGGTGCCAGCGTCAAAGTAGGACTTGGCAATGAAGTGGGGGAGACCTAGGGGGTTATCTTCGGCTTTCGTCCCCAGGGTTTTACCCGTCCAATTTCTGAAGGTGGGGGTGAGGAAGAAATCGAGTTGGGTGTCGCCTTCAAAGGAACCCAAGCTCACGCCGTCACCCAGAGCCAGAGGGCCATCGGCTTCACGTTTGATGCTGTCAGGAGAAGAAACATCACCGAAGACCACATTCTTCTCACCACCGTTGGCAGAGAAAGACAGAATGTTACGGTAAGCGGCGGCTTCGTTGATGAAATAAACTTCGACAGGAGCAGCACCACTCATCCAACGGAGGGTTGCGGGGTCTAATTCGATGGTATTGACGATGTTCTCGGGGATCGTCAGCCTTTCAGCGTTAACCCAACTGTTGAAAGTGTTGTAGAGGTTGGGGTTATCTTGCTTGAGGTTCAGGGTTTGGGCTTGGGCGGTGCCAGCGGTCAGTAGGGCGGTGGCAACGACAAGGCTGGTGGTTAGGGTTTTGACGATGGAGGATTTCATAGGACTTTACTTGGGACTCACTTATACATCTCTGTATCTACAGTCTAGGGAAGATGATTTCTTCTGCAAAGGAAAAATTAAAGAGTTTACACAATCTTCTTGTTAATCAGATGCAGTTTAAAGTTGCTGTAAATCTTAAACCCGGTGGGGGGGCGATCGCACCTTTTACAACCCTCCCTCACCCTCTATCCTATCATGGTTGTCGGCATTGCAATCAATGGCCCATCAGGCTTTTGGCGTTAACCCCGCCTTTGTTGAGCCAGCAATCCCGTAAAAACACTGATTGAAATAGCACCTTTTTTAGGACTGGAATTAAACTGCGTAAGCCCACGGAGAAATGATCATCACCCCAGTGGCCATGATCCAAACCGACTCCTTTTGTGCCCACAGAGCATTAAACCTGCTGCCAAATCCGGATCGTGTTGTCACTACTCCCACTCACTAACCAGAGGGGACTGGAGCCATTGCCTTGGCGTTCTTGGCCAAACGCTAAAGAAACCACCGCCGCTGAATGCCCCGTTAAGGTTTCCAGTTTTGTCCCCGTCCCAAAATCCCAAAGGTTAATGGTCTGATCCCAACTACCGCTGGCTAAAAACCGGCCATTGGGGCTAACGGCCACAGCATGGACGGCCCCATGATGGCCCGACAGAGTGGTCAACTCTCGGCCATCGCTGACTTGCCAGATTTTGAGGGTATTGTCATCGCTGCTGCTGATCAAGGTTTGGCCATCGGGGCTGAAGGTGAGGCCGTTAATCGTGCCGTGGTGGCCCAGGAGGGTGCGGAGGTTTTCCCCCGTGGCCAGACTCCACAGCTTAATGGTTTTATCATCGCTGCTGCTGGCCAGTACATCCCCCTTGGGGCTGATCGCCACGGACTTGACCCCGGTAAACCATTCAGAATGGCCGGTGAGCGTGCGCAGTAATTCTCCGGAAGGAACGTGCCAAATGCGCACGGTTTTATCATCGCTGCCGCTGATCAAGGTTTGGCCATCGGGACTAAAGGCAATGGATTTGACCGTTCCCCCATGACCGCTGAGGACATGGTTAGCACGACCGGGGGAAAGATGCCAAAGCTTAATCGTTTTGTCATCGCCGCCGCTGGCCAGGATTTGACCGTCGGGGCTGAGGGCGACGGTTTTAATTTGGGCAGCGCCGCTGGAGCTATTGGGGGGGTTGATGGTGCGGAGTTCTTGGCCGCTGGAGAGGTTCCAAAGTTTGATTGTGTGGTCGTCGCTGCCGCTGGCAAAGGTTTGGCCATGACGACTGATGGCGATCGCATTCACACCGCCGCGATGGGCATTGAGGGCATAGAGACAATGCCAATGGGATTTGCCATTGCTGCGTTGCAGGGCCACCAACGTCGCAGTGGGGGCAAGGGGATTGACCTCAGGCGTGATCACAGCCATGGAGGGCACATCGAGGGGTAGGCTGACGTTGGCCTGGAGTTGGGTGACGGTGGCCCGCAAGTCTTGCAGCTCTGCTGCCACAGGATGATGCTCCTCAACCCTGGCCTTGAGGTCATCAATATCGCTGCGCAGAGGCGTGAGCAGTGCTTCGATGTGTTCCTGTACCTGAGCTTGATAGGCCGCTGCAATTTCCTGGACTTGAGCGGAATCGATCGCCTCGCCCACGGGTCGCTCCGCCGCACTGAGGTGATCGAGTTGGGTTTGAATCGGGGTAAAGCGGTTGTGGAGATCGGCGATCGCCCCCTCCATGGCCGCTAACTGGGCCGTAGTAGCCGGGTTTACTTGGTGGGCGAGGGCTTCCAATTGGGCCAAATGGTCACGAATGCGGCTAAAGAATTGCTCAATCTGCTCAACAGCGGCCTCTTTCGTTTCCAGTTGGTTTTCCTTAAACTCCCGCAGTTGTTGCTGGGTGCGGGTATCCAGTTGTTGGGTTTGGGTTTTGAGTTGCTCAAGGGTGCTTCTCAGGGGGTTAATGCTGCGTTGCACGACGGCGATCGCCTCTTTCCCCTCCGTATTATGTTCCTGCACCCAGGTTTTTACCTCTTCAGTGAGGGCTTCCATCACTCCCAGCCGTTCCTCTAAGGGGTCGATGATTTGATGAAGGTGGGTTAACCCGGTAAGTTGCTGCTGTTGACCCAACCGATTAATCCGGTTGCGATTATCCATGTTCAGGCCCACCGTGATCGTCAAGGGGACGGCGGCATAAACAACCTGCTGGGTAGCCGCAGCGGCGATCGTACCAATCACAGAGCCTGCGAGAAAAACATATTCTGTAATCTCAAGCCAATAGCGTCGGGTCATAACAGTGGGTTCAAAGTCCGTCCTTTAACATCATGATTGTACCCAGTTTAGTGATCTTGATCGGGAGGACTGTGGGGAAAAGTAATTTGGAGCTTGGGGGTGGGGTTTTGGGCGGGATCGAGGATGCTGGCGGGGGGATGGCCGGCAATGCCGGCGCGATCGCTCAACAAAAAATAAGTCTGCATCACCCCCTTGCCCTTGACCATAATCGTTTCCCTCGCCACTAGCTCAAAACGGTCTTTGAGGATTTCATAGGTAACACTGGAGACCTGAATTTTGCCCGAAATCCCTTGGGATTCCATCCGTGAGGCCAGGTTGACCGTATCCCCCCAGAGATCATAGGTGAATTTTTTAATGCCAATCACCCCCGCCACCACGGAGCCGGAATGAATGCCAATGCGCAGGCTCAAGGCCTCCCCCGTGCGATCGTTGAAGGCCTCTAAAATCGTTAGCATATCCAGGGCCATGGCGGCGATCGCCTCCCCATGGTTCGCCTGAGGTTCCGGCACGCCCCCCACCACCATGTAGGCATCGCCAATGGTTTTGATTTTTTCTAAACCATGGTGTTCACTGAGTTGATCAAATTGGGAAAAAATTTCATTAAGCATCTCCACCAATTGCTTCGGCGGCATCCGTTCCGACAGTTTCGTAAACGCCACCAAATCCGCAAACAACACCGTTACCTGTTCGTAATGTTCAGCGATGATGTTTTCCCCCACCTTGAGCCGATTGGCGATCGCCTGGGGGAGGGTATTGAGCAACAATCGTTCCGAGCGTTCCTGCTCAATGCGGAGTTCGTGCAAACTCTCGCGCACTGACATTTCCGCCAATTCCAACTGCATCACCTTCTCCTCCAAACCGCTATAGAGGTCTTGGAGGCGTTCTGCCATGCGGTTAAAGGCCTGGGCCAACATCCCCACTTCATCCTGAGTCAATACCGGCGCAGACTGGAGAAAATCCCCATCGGCGACCCGCATCGCCGCATCTTTAATCGCCAAAATCGGGCGGGTAATTTGCAAACTCACCCAGGACACAATGGGCATCACCAGTAACACCGACGTAACACCGACAATCACAATCCCCCAAGCCAATTGCCGGGCCGGCGCAAAGGCCTCCGTTTGGCGAATTTCCACCAACAGCGCCACATCCAACTGCTCCAACCAGCGGGAATAGCCAATCACCGGCACGCCAGCATAGTTCAGATAAAGGCCACCCCCATCTTCCCGGTTGATCGCTTTGCGAATCCCTTCGGAATGCACGCCTTGGGGGTAGTCTTCCTTGCCAAAGCGATCGCCCGACACCAGGGAATTATAGGCATCAACAAGATAGCTGCTGCCGCTTTCCCCTAACCCCACCCGGTCAACGATAATCCGATCCATCTGCTCCAAATTAAGATGTACCGCCAACACCCCCACCCCATCCCCCCAATCATTGGTGAGGGGGGTGGCGATCGTAATGGTGGGGCGGTTCGTGACAGGGGAAAGATAAACGCTTTGAACATAGGTTTCCTTGAGGCCTTCCCGGAAATAGCTGTCCTTGAGGCGGTATTCCCCCTCCCGATCAGGGTTGGTGGAGAGAATCACCTTCCCCCCAGTTTTGCTAAGAATTAACACCTCCGCCAATTCGGGGCGACTGGCTAGGGCAGAGTTGAGGGTTTGCTTGACCTCACTGTAGGCTTGGGCGGAGGCTAGGTTACGGCGGTCATCGAGGAGCAATAGCGGTAAGGCGTTGCGAATATCATTGAGTTGACCAATGGCGATCGTTGCATCCCGTTGGTTATCAATCCAGAGATTGATCGCCTCTTCTTTGAGTAGGGCTGAAACCCGTAAGCGGTCAAAGACCAGCCGCGTAATCAGAATCCTTGCCCCTAGAAACGTCAACAGTCCCACACTGAACACCGTCAGGCAGGAAAGCAAGGCAAAGTAACTGATTAAACGAAGCCGCAGACTTCTAGACCAAAATGCCATCTATCCAAGGGAGGTAACGGTTGAGCAGACTGTTTGCCCCAATTCTAGCCTTTGTTTTGGGGGGGAATAGGGGGAAGGGGGGGAAGTAGGGAGTGGGGAGTTGATGGGTGTAGGGGCGAAATATTTTTCGCCCTTTCGCCCTTTCGCCCTTCAATCAACCTGGCTCTATCCTCCATCCTGTTCAAGGCGGGTAGTGGCTACGGTAGCAGGCAAGGGCTTATCCCAAAGATAGCCTTGGCCAAAATCACAGTGGAGCGATCGCAACAGGGTCGCATCCGCCTCCGTTTCCACCCCTTCGGCAATCACCTCCATGCCCAAAATATGGCTGAGGTTGATCACCATCTCAACGATCGCCAAATCCTCCCGACTATCCCCCATCGTCCGCACAAAGGACTGATCCACCTTGAGGGTATCCAGGGGCAAGCGCCGCAGTTGGCTCAGGGAAGAATAGCCGGTGCCAAAATCATCCAAACTGATCTTACAACCGAGGGCTTTAATCCGCAGCATCAGATCAATGGCGGCCTCCACATTGCCCATGACGATACTCTCGGTGATTTCCAATTTAACCCCCTGGGGATCAACGCCGCTGCGGCTGATGAACTGGGTTAATTTGTCTCCAAAATCCGCCTGTTCAAACTGTCGCCCCGAAAGGTTAATGCTAACGGTGAGGGGGCGATGGGGAAATTGCTGTTGCCATTGGTGGACTTGGGCGATCGCCGCCTGACAAATCCAATCCCCTAGGGGAATAATTAAGCCCGTTTCCTCCGCCAGGGGGATGAAGACACCGGGAGAGATAAAGCCCTGTTGCGGGTGCTGCCAGCGGATCAATGCTTCAAACCCAGTGATCGCCCCGGTTTGGAGGTGAATAATCGGCTGATAGTAAAGGACAAATTCCTCCGCCTCAATCCCCTGGCGCATTTCCTGCTCTAGGTTGAATTGGTTCAAGCTGGCGGTGAGCATACCGGTGGCGAAAATTTGACAATGGCCTAGGCCCTGACTGCGGGCGCGATACATGGCGGTTTGGGCATCCCGTAGTAGGTTTTCGGGGTGGTGGATGTGGTGGGGTTCGGGGATGGCAATGCCGAGGGTGGCGGTGAGGCTGATGGGTTGATTGGGGGTGAGGTTGATGGGGCGGCTGAGGGTGGCTTGGCACTGTTCCGCAACGGCCATTAAAGATTCGCGGTCAGTTTGGGAAAGGGCGATCGCCAAACCATCCCCCCCCAAGCGGGCCAACATCGCCCGCCCAGGCAGGGTCGTTTGCAAACGAGAAACCACCTGTTGTAAAAGTTGATCCCCTGCCCCTTCGCCAATGCTGTTGCGAATCCAACTGAAGCGATCCAGTTCAAGGAAAATCACCGTTTTGGCCATCTTCTGGCCCCGGCGCGGGGTTAATTGGCTGATGAAGCTGCGTTGATTGGGTAAACCGGTGAGGCTGTCGCGATTGGTGGTGTAGAGGAGGCGGTGGGCCATGGCTAAGACGACGGCGATCGCAAAGGCAAGCAACGGAGCCACCAACGGCACCCACACCTGACTCTGCCACAGTAGCCCAGCGGTGCCGACAATAACCCCGCTACCACAGAGGACAATTCCCCCGAGGATCAGGGGATGGCGCATCTGCCAGGCGATCGCCCCCCCGATCATCGTCCACACCCCCAACCAAAGCCATTCCCCCCAATGGGGCCAGAAGCGAAACAAACGCTCTTCCCCCAAGGCCACCGCCACCACCTGCCGCACCCCTTGGCCATGGATCATCACCCCCGGCAGTTGCAATGTCTCGGTATAACGGCTATAGGGGGTAAGAAACAGATCCTTGAGGCTGGGGGCTACACTGCCGATCAGGACAATTTTATCCCTCACCTGCTCGGCGGTTAGTTCCCCGGCTAAAACCGATGTGAGGCTGATGGTGGGGGCAAAATTCTGGTGACTGTGGTAGTTGAACAGAATTTGATATCCCCGCGTATCGGCCTGTTGATATCCCCCCACCTGCGGCGTGAGGCGGGGGAAGGGGACTCCATTGATCCAGAGGCGATCGCCATCGTGATCAAACTCCGCCGCTTCCCCCAAGTAGGCCAGACTAACTCGGAGGGCAAAGGACGCATAGCTTTGCTCTGAAGCGCCCACAAACAGCAGGAGGCGACGAATCACCCCATCATGATCGAGGGTGAAATCGTTAAACCCGACCCGCTCCGGAGGGACATGGGGCGGGGGCGGGATGTCATTCACAATTTCTTCAATGGCAATCAGGTTGGGGGCTTGCAATTGGCGGGCTAGGGCCTGGTGGGTTGCGGTGCTGGGCAAATTGCGATAGAGGTCGAGGCCAACGACTCGGGGTTGATGGTCTTGGATCCGTGCCAAGACTTCCGCCAGTTGGTCATTACTAATGGGCCAACCCTGCTGGCGAATATCGGCTTCGGTAATCGTGACGATCAAGAAACGGGGATCGGGTTTGGCCTGGGTTTGATGGGCAGCCCAATAGTCAACAATCACCAGTTCAATGGGTTCGGTGAGGCCTTGGTTTTCAACCCAGAGATACAGCGCCATCAGCAGTAAACTGGAGCAACCGATGGAGCGGATGGCGACCCCAAACAGATGGGGCAGACGGCGGGAATGCCAGCGTCTGAACTGCGCCATCAGCCGCCCTCGGTAGGCTAATCCGGAGCGGGCCAATAACCAACGCCTCATCACCGCTTAAGGGAGCACTGCGTCAAAAATCCCGAATCCTAGGGTGGCGACTAGGGCCTGCCATTGGGCCTGTACCGCTGGATTCTGGGGGTGGGACTGACGCAATTGCATGATCAGGGCGATCGCATCCGTCCAGAGGCCCTGTTCTTGGTAGGCCTGGAGCCGTTCTAACTCAGCGGGTAAGCGCTCCGGTGTTGATGGGGGGAGCGTTGCCGTTGTCACCCGTTGTAACCAGCCATCGACGACTAAATCCTGGGCCGGATTCTCGCGATCGCAAATTACAGCGAAATACCATTGTTGGGGCTGATCGGAGGTCAAATACTCACCGGGAATCTGAACCGCCAGAATGGATTGATCAGGCTCCGCCCACTCAGTGTGTTTATAGATCGTGTTCTGCTGATCATCCACCAGCAAAAATTCCACTTCCTGAGCTTCCCGTAAACTGGGCAGCACAAAGTAAAGGGTGGGTTGTGCCGCTGCCGTGACCCCCAAGTTATTGATGGGATTCAAAGCCAGTAAGGGCCGGGGGCCACCCCAGCAACCGCCGCGAGTTCCGCCCCCTACCCGTCGCCCCGGAAATTCTTGGCCATTGTCTTCTTGGGCATGGGTGCCGCCGCCATCAAGTCGGCCGGGAAATTCAGTAGTACTATCTTTCTCGGCTCGCACCGCTCGGGGGGATAAACCCACCCCTCCCCCAGCCAAGGTCAGGACGATGGTGATTGCCATTATTGTTCTGAATGTATTCGCCATGGCGATCGCCTCTTGAAAATTTGCACCATATCTCCCATTGTCCCCGATGCTTGAAGGAGAAGCTACCCCCAAACGTGCCAAATTGGTGCGTGGCACATGGGGTCACAATGATCATCATCGTTAATTTTCTCCCTCAAGATAAATGATGATCTCCCTGGGAGGAAAAGAACTTGATAGGATCGCAATGTAGCGCAAGAGTGTCAAGTTTATGGACAACCATTCCCAGCACATCGACTGCCACGACGATGATGTCGTGGCCTTTGGGGACAGCACGTTTAAAGTCGGTCGGTTCAAACAGGCGATCCGGGCTTGTTTTGGGTATGACTTTGGTTACGGATTGATTCCACTGCTCAAAAACCAGGGGGTCAAAATTGACCAGGCGGCGATTAGTCCCCAGGGCAATAAGGCGGATTTTGGCCATTGGTTTGGGACGGGGGTTAATTGTGAACTACTGCAAACCGATACCCTCGGCTGGCAAGGGGCAAAAGTCCGGATTCGGGTGGAGGTGGAATTTATCCAAGAACAGGAGAGCGCTCCGGTGGCAAAAACTGAACCTCAGGAATTTGGCCAGTTTGAAGATCCGGAATTTGATGCGGATGTGACAATCCATGCTGATATTTGGTCAGATAACCTCAGTTAACTGGCCTGGACTTGGGCCCCATGGCTGCGGGGATCGCTGGGACTGGGGGCGGTGCGGGGGGTGAAGGCGGAGGTGCGGCCGCTGGCGTTGGCGTAGGGTAAGGGTTCGGCAGCAACTAAGGCCCCTAAGTCAGCCTCTAGAATGTTCAAGGGTTGCTCGCCAATGGCTTGGGCGATCGCCCCCCCCTGGCTGTCAAGATAGATAAAATGGGGAATACCATCGACATCGTATTGCAAAATCTCCGGCAACCATTTGGGGTTATCGACATTGAGCATCACAAAATTGAGGCGATCGCCATAATCCGCCTTCACCGTCGCCAGATCCGCCGCCATCGCCTGACAACTCCCACACCAGTTCGCATAGAACTCCACCAAGCTCGGTTTCCCATTGCTCAGGGCCACCTCCAGGGGAGTGGCGGCCGCCGCCTGTTGATCAAGATTGCTACTGCCGTTTTCCGTTTGCAGCGAGAAAAACAGCGTCGCGCTGAGGAGGATGGCAACGGCGGCAATTACAATGTTACGAAGACGTTGGGGTGCATTGGAGGTTTCCGTCATGGGCGTTTTAATCAAAAACAGTCCGGTTTCTTCCCCACTGTACCGCGAAGACTAGAGAGCCGCATTCAAATTATTCAGGAGGGGATGGGGATGAAAAAACGAGTCACGCTCACCTTTCCCCGACGCACGGTGCAGATGCCGATTACCTACCGCTTGGCGAAGGAATTCAACGTGGCGGCCAATATTATCCGCGCCCAAGTGGCCCCGAATCAGGTGGGCAAGCTGGTGGTGGAACTCTTGGGGGATATTGATGAACTTGAAGCCGCCATTGATTGGATGCGATCGCAGGATGTGGGCGTGTCCTTTGCGAGTCGGGAAATTGTCATCGATGAAAATATTTGTGTGGACTGCGGCCTCTGTACCGGCGTTTGCCCCACGGAAGCCCTCAATCTTCATCCCCAAACCTTCCAGTTGCAATTCATGCGATCGCGCTGCGTCGTCTGTGAGCAATGTATTCCCACCTGTCCCGTCCAAGCGATTTCCACCACCTTTTGAGCAAACCGTTGATCCCTTGATTCATGGCTGATTTACCCCCCCCTGACCCGTTGCTGATGCTCCAGAATGATATCCATCCGGAGTCCACGCTCAACAGTTTGATGCTCTATGACATTCGCTTTGAAAATAGCCGCCTTGGGGTGGAGTTGGCGGATGTTTTCGACCGTGACCCCCATTTACCGGGGGTGATTCTCACCGAGGACGGTACCTTCATTGGTATGGTGTCGCGGCGGCAGTTTTTAGAATATTTACTACTGCCCCAAGGTTTGGATTTGTTTTTAGACAATCCCCTGCGGGTGTTTTTTCGCTACAATCCGACGAATTTATTGGTGTTGTCCGCCCATACGCCGATTTTGACGGCCATGCAACGGGCCTTGAAGCGATCGCCCCAGTTTGCCAGTGAGCCGATTGTCGTCAAGATAGACCCAGAAACCTATTGCCTCTTAGACTTCACCCAACTGAGCCTCACCGCCTGGCAAATTCGCGGCATTGAAACCCAAGTCCGCTATGAGCGCAGCCAAGCCCAAATGATCCAAAGTGAGCGCATGGCCAGCTTAGGCCGTCTTGTCGATGGCATCGCCCATGAAATCCTCGATCCCGTGGGGTTTATCTGGGGCAACCTCACCCACATTTGCCGATACGAGCAGGATATTTTGCAGTTGTTGCGAGCCTATGATCAGCATCTACCGGAACCGCCCCCCTGCATTGTCGATCTCAAAGCAGATTTAGAAATTGACTATCTGCAAGCGGATTTTCCTCGGGCGGTGGACAGTGTGACGACGGGGGCCAAACGGTTGCGGGATTTGGCCATGAGCTTACAAAACTTTTGCCATGTGGATG
Organism: Spirulina sp.; assembly: GCA_011390265.1. Classification (GTDB taxonomy): domain Bacteria; phylum Cyanobacteriota; class Cyanobacteriia; order Cyanobacteriales; family Spirulinaceae; genus Spirulina. The sequence continues at coordinate 7,498 of JAABSU010000022.1, read as the reverse complement.
AAGTTTACCCGAAGCCCGCTGATATCCATGGCGCCCTCGATGGTATCCTGCTGCTGCTAAAAAGTCGTCTCAGCAGTGAGATTAGGATTGTTAAAAACTACTGCACGTTACCGCCAATTATTTGCTACGTCGGCCATTTAACCCAGGTCTTTGTCAATATTCTGATTACCGCCGTCGATTCTCTCCTTGAAGAAGCGGTGACGCACCAAGTACGGCAGGATTTCCAAGATCTTGAAGGCAAACTCCATCCCAATTTTCCCACCATTGAAATTACGACGGCGATTCAAAGTCAGGCGGATCGCCCCTTGATGAAACGCAAAGGGCGGTGGGTTTCGATCTGTATTGCCGATAATGGGCCGGGGCTGACGGTGGATGAGCAGGACAAGCTGCGGGAATCTTTTTCGGTGCAACGACGCACCCATAAGGAAACGAGTTTATCCCTCAGTTACCAAATTATTACCGCCAAACATGGGGGGGATTTTTTGTTTACCTCCACACCGGGCGATCGCACCGAGTTTGAAATCATCTTGCCCTTCGAGTCTTAGGGGTGGGGGGATTCCTGCGGCGGAATTCCAATCCCCTGATATCCTTGGGATGTTTATTGTGTGAGGCATCGCCCCTTGGTTCTGGTTAACCTGTCGTTTCTCTCCCAACAGCCGACGGGCATCTCGACCTATGCCCGGAATCTCTACCCCTATCTCAAACCCCTCGACCCCATCCTCCTCACCCCCGAGCCGGATGAGGATTATCATTGCTATCCAGTACCGAAGGGGATGAGTCCTGACCGGGGCCTGTGGGGTCATGGGTTGCGGCTGTTGTGGACACAGTTTCGGGTGCCGAACTTATACCGCAAGCTACGGACGCGGTTGCTGTTTTCCCCGGTGCCGGAAGCGCCGATTTATAGCCATTGTCGCTATGTGGTGATGGTGCATGATCTGATTCCGCTGCGGTTTCCCAACCCGCGATCGCGCCTCAGCTATTACCATCGTTTCATTCTGCCCCAGGTGGTGCGCCAAGCCCGGCATATTCTCTGTAATTCCCAATCCACGGCGCGGGATGTGGTGGAGTTTTTTCGCGTCCCGGCCCATCGGGTCACGCCCATCCCCTTAGCCTATGACCATAACCATTTCCGCCTCTTGGACTTGCCCACCCGCACCGAGCGCCCCTACTTCATCTATCTCGGTCGCCAGGATCCCTATAAAAATCTCCAAACGCTGATCTATGCCTTTGCGGCCCTGCCCAACCGCGATGATTATGAACTGTGGCTTGCGGGGCCGACCGATCGCCGCTATACCCCCCAATATGAACATCTCACCCGGGAGTTGGGCATTCGGGATTCAGTGCGGTTTATGGAGTATGTCCCCCATGAGAAATTGCCGGCGTTGTTGAATCAGGCGATCGCCCTGGTCTTTCCCTCTCTGTGGGAGGGGTTTGGCCTGCCGGTGTTGGAGGCCATGGCCTGCGGCACGCCGGTAATTACCTCTAATGTTTCGTCGTTGCCGGAGGTGGCGGGGGATGCGGCGTTGTTGATCGACCCCTACAACGTGGCGGAGTTGACGGCGGCAATGGATGCGATCGCCACCGACCTCAACCTCCGGGAAAACCTGATCCAATTGGGGCTATTGCGAGCCAGTGAATTCAGTTGGGCGCTGACGGGGCAACGCACCCTCGAAGTGCTCTACCCCTTTGCCTAGCACCGTAAATTGGCGGCAACCCAGGGGAGAATCCCACGCCCCTCAAGTATCTCGGAGCAGATCCGTGGGAATCCCCACTTTAAACGTTGTGCCCACCCCCGGCTCAGAGGTGAAATCAAGAACCCCGTGATGGTCTTCGACAATGATTTGATAGCTGGTGGCCAGCCCCAAGCCTTGACCTTGGCCGATGGGTTTGGTTGTGTAAAAGGGGTCAAAGAGGTGCGATCGCACCTCCGGGGCAATACCGATGCCATTGTCGCTGATTTCAATCCAGCAATAAGCATCCGCTGCATAGGTTTTGATCTGAATCTTTAGCTCCACGTTCGGATCATGCCGTTGGCGCAGGGCATCGATGGCATTGTTAAGGAGATGGAGAAAGACCTGATTTAATTTGCGGCCGTAGCAGGTGAGGCGGGGGACAGAGTTGTATTCCTTAAGAATGGCGATCGCCGGAGTGGTCAGCCGATGCTCCACTAACCGCAGCGTATTTTCCAGAGATTCATGGATATTCACCTGTTTCACTTCCGACTCATCCAAATGGGCAAAAATCCGCAGCGCCAACAGCAGGGACTTCAACCGCTCTGTACCCGTCCGCATCGACTGCATCAACTGGGGCAGATCCGTGCGGACAAAATCCAACTCCACCTCGTCTAAAAACCCTTGGAGTTCCGGCGAAGGTTCAGGCAGTTCCGCTTCGTAGCGGCCAATCACGTCCAGCAGGATGTGGGTATAGTCCAAGGCGGGGGAGAGGTTCCCAGCGATAAACCCGACGGGATTGTTAATTTCATGGGCCAACCCCGCCACCAATTGAGATAGCCCCGCCATTTTCTCCTGTTGGATCATTTGGGCTTGGGTCTTTTTCAACTGGAGCAGAGCGGTTTCTAAGTCCTGATTTTTGGCCGTGAGTTCCCGATGCAACTGGGCCAATTCCAGATGATGCTCGACCCGAGCCAACACCTCCTCAATGACAAAGGGTTTGGTAATATAATCCGCGCCGCCACGGCCAAAGGCTTTGATTTTATCTTCCACCTCACTCAAGGCACTGAGGAAAATCACGGGAATGGGCTTGAAGGCAGGCTCCTGTTTGAGTTGTTCACACACCTGATAACCATCGAGATCCGGCAAGTTGATGTCGAGGAGAATTAAATCCGGGGGGAGCGATCGCACCGCTTTTAATGCCATCGTGCCATTAATCGCTTTGCGGACACCGTAACCCTGGGTTTGGAGCATATCCGACAGGAGCCGGAGGTTAGCCGGGGTGTCATCGACAATCAAGATATCGGCGGTCATCGGGGGTTGTTCCACCGATCGGGAAGAAGGGGACATAGGCGTTGGGGGGATCACAGCAGTTTAAAAATAGGCAAGGGGGATAATCAAAACATCAATAATGGGATGATCAACACACTTCAGGGACTTAACCTCTGGCCCGTGGATTTTGCAAAACCTAGGGATCAACAGCTACCCAGGGTTGTACCAATGCCAAAATCTGGTCAAAGCGAAATTGCACCGTCAACTCTGTTAGATAAAACATCAGGCTGACACCATCGGCAGGAATTTGATCAATTAACCGGAAAATTTGGGTATCGTTCCCCTGGAGGGCGGCTTGGTAGAGTTGTTCTTGCCAAGCATCGGGCATTTGTCTGAGGTTCGCATGACTGTCCACCGCTGTCATGGGGGGATCTGACCCCAGTGCTGCGGATTCTGGGGATTCGGGGGGCCTTTCGATAAATTCTAAGCCTAAATAGGTGTGGATTTTGGCGCGGAGTTCTGCCTCCTTAAAGGGCTTGCGAATGAAGTCATCACAACCGGCGGCGAGCATATCTTGGCGGTCTTCTTCAAAGGCGCTGGCGGTGAGGGCAATAATCACCACCTGTTGATCGGGCCGTTGACGACGGCGGATTTCCCCCGTGGCGGTGTAGCCGTCCATTACCGGCATGCGCATATCCATCCAGATGAAATCTGGCTGCCAGGTTTCCCAGAGGGCGATCGCCGCTTCCCCATCTTGGGCCTCCCGCACCTCCAGCCCCCAGCGGCTGAGGATTTGGTTCAAGAGGAGGCGGTTAGTGGGTTTATCTTCAACGATTAAAAAGCGGTAATGGGGCTGATCGGGGGCAATGCCGACAATCTCCACGTTTTCCTCAGCATCAGCCCCCACCACTTCACTGGCAGCCACGGGGATGACGGCGATCGTAAAGGCGAAACAGGCCCCCGCCCCCGCTGCACTGGTGACGGTAATTTCGCCCCCCATCAACTGGACAAACTTTTGACTAATCGGCAGCCCCAGGCCTGTGCCCTCCTGGGATTGCACCCCAACACTCGTCTGGCCAAAGGCTTCAAACAGTTGATCCTCTTCCGCCGGGTCGATGCCGGGGCCGGTGTCGCGCACCTCAAACTGGAGCCTATCGGGGGCCAGGGCGGTGACGGTGAGGGTGACTTCCCCCTCGGCGGTGAATTTGACGGCATTATTGAGCAGGTTGATGAGCACTTGCCGCAATTTGCCTTCATCGGTATAAATGTATTGAGGGACACGGGGCGATGGGTACGCTGTCGCGGATCGCTCCACCTTTAACCCCAAGCCCTTTTGATCTGCCTTGAGGCGAAACATTTGCTCTAGGTTTTGCAACAGGCGGTAAAGGTCAAAATTGCTTTCTGACAACACCGTGCGCCCCGCTTCAATTTTCGACATTTCCAGCACATCGTTAATCAAGCTGAGGAGATGTTCCCCCGATTGACTAATAATCTCTAAATATTGCCGTTGTCCTAACGGCAGGCTGGTTTCCCGATTCAACAGTTGGGTAAAGCCCAGAATGGCGTTCATGGGGGTACGCAGTTCATGGCTCATGCTGGCGAGGAATTCACTTTTAGCCCGGTTTGCCGCCTCCGCTGCTTCCTTGGCCCGGGCCAGTTCTTGGGCTTGGGCCTGGGTTTGGGCAAAGAGTTCCGCCTGTTGCACCGCTACCCCTAACTGGGTGGCGATCTGGGTCATGATCTTCACCTCTACCCCTTCCCAGGTGCGGGGGCCACGGTTTTGATAGGCACAGAGTAAGCCCCAAATTTGCTGACTGCTGAAGATGGGGACAATCATGTAGCTGCGGGCTTGGAGTTGTTCGAGGAGTTCGATATAGCAGGGGGTGAAGCCAGCGGTGTAGATATCGGTGACGCTGTGGTAGCTGATCCCCTCGCGGTACATGGAGCCTTCGGTTTCTTGGAAGTAGGTGTCTTCGATCAGGGCTTGATCGGAGCGGCCGACGCAGTTCTCCTGCTCGGTGGCGGGGCGAGTCAGGGGCGGGCTAAGTTCTACCCCCACCACCGGCTGCCAATCCGCGCCGACGGATTCCGCCACTAACACGCCGCTCCAATCGGGGTTAAAGCGGTACACCAGGAGGCGATCGCACTCCAGCACCTGCCGGAGTTCCGCTGTTGTGTCTTGAAAAATTGTTTCCAGATCCAACGTGCGCCGCATCTGGGCCACCACCCGCGCAATGGCCTGCTCCCGCTCCAAAGCTTTGCGCAGTTGCCATTCAATTTGTTTGCGCTCGGTAATATCGCGGATAATCCCCACCACATTGAGCGTGCCATCTTGGTTAGGAAAAGCAATTTTTTTGGTGGAAATTGTTCGCAGTTTTCCCTGGCCATCGGTGAGGACTTCCTCACTTTCCACCTCTCCCCCCGTTTTAAACACGAGGTCATCGTAGTACCAGAAGTGATCCGCCTGTTCCTGGGGGATAAAATCATGGTCGGTTTTACCGAGGAGTTCCGTGGGCGATCGCCCCAACAATTCACAAAAAGCACGATTAACCATCTGCCAACGGTGCTCCCGGTCTTTGACAAAAACGGGATCGGCGATCGCATTGAGCACCCGCTCCAAAAAATGTTGATTATCCTTGAGGGCGGTTTCTGCCTTGATTTTGTTAAAAATTTCGGCGTGAAGTTCAGTGTTAATCGTCATTAAGTCATAGGTGCGGGCCTGCACCCGTGCTTCTAAATCCTGCTGCCGCTCCGCCAAGGCCACAAAAGCCTGTTGCCGTTGCAATTCCGCCGCCGCCCGCTCCGCAAAAATCGTCATCATGTCCTCCGCCTCCGGTGTCACCACCAAGGGCTGCCGGTGGAGTAGGCAGAGATTCCCCAACACCTGCCCATCATTGGCCAACAGCGGCACGCCCCAATAACTCACCACCGCCATCGGTTCGAGCAACGCATCATCACGGAAAACCATTTGCAGGTTATCCGCAATCAACAAAGGTTTACCGCTCGTCACCACAATGCCGCAGGGGCGCGTCATTAAGTCATAGGTACCATTTTCTAACCGTTGCCCGTCCCCCCACACCGCCAAGGTGTGTAATTGAGGCGTTGCCCCTGGACTTAGTTCCGCAATTAAGGCATAGTCCACCCCCAAGGCTTGGGCTAAGTTTTTCACCAGCGCATCAAAAAAATCTGCTCCGGTGTAGGAGGCAGTCTGAGTGACGAGACTGCGAAACAAATCCTTCATAGCGTCAATATTCTGGTATAAGGTGGCGTGAGGAAAATGGAGAAAATCAAGGCTACTCAGGGCGGAGGCTAATCCGAACGGAGGGCTTGGGCTGTGGTGGTGGTGGCGCTATTGTCAGCGTAGGCGCGGTAATCCTCCACATATTGCTGGGGATCATTGCACCAAGCTTGGACGCTAGCCCGCCCCTTCATTTTCGCCCACCAAACCTGTAATCGGGGGCAATCCACCGGAACCGGGAAATCGCGATAATGGCTCAACGTCTCCCACCGCTCAAACCAGGGATAAAAGGCAATATCCACCAAACTAAACCCAGTGGCTAAACAGTAATCTCCCCCATGGTTCAAAACCTCCGTTTCTAAAAAACGGCAATGGTCATGGAGGGTTTGCCGCCATTGGTCTTGAATTGCGGCATCTTGGGCGAGGAGTAATTTATAAAAAGCTGGCGTAAACTGATTGTTGGCAAAATCAATCCAAATCCGGGCCACGGCCCGCCCCCCCGCACTCCGAGGCAACAGCGCCGGTTCCGGGAAGGCCTCCTCGATATATTCATTAATAATTGTGGATTCCCACAGACGAAGGGGATGGGCATTAGCAGACCCATCCTCGTTAGCATACCCATCCCCTCCCTCCTCCACGATCAACACCGGCACCTTCCCATAGGGAGAAATGTCCTTGAAATTCGCGGGTTTGTGGTCTAAATCAATCTCCACCCGGTTAAACGCTAATCCCTTCTCCGTCAATGCCAACCGGGTACGGTGGGCATAGGGGCAACGGTTGGAACTGTAGAGGGTGAGGGAGGGGGTCATCACGGTAAAACCAGGAGGGGATGGTCTTATTCTATCGCGGGAAAACTCACCCCATCCGCCAGGGCTATGGCACACTAAACAACAGAGAGAGTCGGCGTGATGGTTGCAGATGCCCCCTTGAGGGGTGTCTGAGGAAAGTCCGGACTCCCTAAAGACCAGACTTGCTGGGTAACGCCCAGTGCGCGTGAGCGTGAGGATAGTGCCACAGAAAGATACCGCCTTGGAGGGAGCAATCCCCCTACGGTAAGGGTGCAAAGGTGCGGTAAGAGCGCACCAGCAACATCGAGAGGTGTTGGCTCGGTAAACCCCGGTCGGGAGCAAGGTCGCAGGGGCAAGGGTTGGTCTTTTACCCGCCCCGTTTTTGGAGAACCGCTTGAGGGATTTGGTAACAAATCTCCCAGATAGATAACCATCCTCGAACAGAATCCGGCTTATGTCTGGCTCTCTCTTTCCTTCATCTTGGTTGCAAAATTGGACTGATGGCTGTTGACACTCCCCTCGATAAACTG
>JAABSU010000002.1 GCA_011390265.1 Spirulina sp. | reverse complement strand
ACCCACCCATCAACCCACCCATCAACCCAAAAGCTACTGAACGAGATGCGATAAGGTATACAGCACGTTTTACATTTTTTTGAGAAAAGTCAAAAGCTTCTGTCAAACTAATTAAATAAATTGACCATTCTTTATTTCGTTTTTTTTCATCAATAATTATCCTGACAATCAGCCCACCAATCAACCCAAACAGTAGCCCATACATTAGACTGTAAAGCAACCCACTAATCAGCCCAATGATCAGTCCAATAATCAGCTTATATTCCTTACGTTGTTGTTGAGTTTCCAACCACGTTGGTTGCAACCGCTCAATTAAAAACTCCCGTTGGTTGATGTCCTCACGCCCCATACTCGCCGCCAACCATGCAAGATAATATTCCGCCTGCTCCGGTTTGTACCCAGCCAGCCATTGCGGCCGTCCCGGCTGTGGATAAAGCTTTTGCTGTAAAAAATCATCAAACAATCGCCCTTGACAATCTGCCTCAGCTTCTGGCAAATCCTGCGGCAACCCCTTTGGATAAGTTCCCGGCATCAAATGCAGTAACATCGGACTTCGCGCCAACGCCATAAACCCCGAATGCGCCTGCAAATCCTTCCACAAAAACGCCGCCCCCCGCTGATCTAAATAATCTTCAATCTGCCGATTAGATAACGCCCGCAACCGCACAGCCCGCTTCATCTTCCCCAACGGTATCGACTGCTCCTCCCCATCCATCAGCTTTTTATAATCTTCCACACGGCAACAAATCACCAGACCGTTTTGCTGCTCAGTAGCCTGCTCCTGCAAAGCATCAATGGCCCAAACCGCCTCCTTTGCTCGTTGCTCCCCCAACTCATCCAAACCATCCAATAACGGCAAAATACGATGATGAATCAACCAATAGCGGCATAACTTCGGACTCACACCCACCCGCGCCACCATTTCCCCCACCATCCAATCCAGCATCGGCTCACCCCGCCATGCCGAAAGCTCAAAAATAATCGGGATCGGCTCCTTCGGATTATCCCCCAAAGCTTTGGCAAGCTTAAGCAACTCCGTCGTTTTGCCACTACCCGGTTCACCCAGAATCAACAGACGACGTTCCGCCTCCTCAAAAATCTCTAAAATCGGCTTACTGGGCGGAATTTCCTCCGTCTCCTCAGTTTCCAAATCCTCTAGATCGCGCCGCGTTTCAATCGTGGGACTAGACTGGAAAATCTGCTCAATTACAGCAGGAGGCCGCCAAAAGAAAAACCACTTTCGCCCACCGCTAACCGTCGCTGGAGTAGGAGTTGGGATTGGCGTAGAGAGAACTTGCTGAGGAGATCGCCCCAAATATTCAGGGGCATCCGTGCTGTGAATATCAATAGACTTGTCTAGATCAAGGCAGCCTTTAAGACGCTCCTCAATCTCATCATGATTCTTTTGCCATAACTTCCGGAGTAGCTCCTCCGGCGGCGTTTCCTCAACCTTTAACCAATCCGGCCCAACAAACGCGATCGCCCCAAATATAATCGCCCCTAAAAGTATCAAAATTGGATGAACATTACTTAACAATAAAAATAAGTTAACGCGAGTTAAGTGATTAATGAAAAAGGTAGAGAGGATGAAAGCGAACGTAACCACTGCCAACCGAACATAACGAGAAACCTTATTTGCTGACATCGCAGGAACCCAAAAACTGGACAAAGCCCCAGAGCCACCCAGGAATCTCGACTATTCCGACCCTAGAAAGCACTGTCTTAAGCATACCGAGCTTTGGCGGAGAAACGAGAAACCCGATCGCTCAGGGGCTAAGGCTTAAGCCTTGCCGCAGTCAAATCCTGCTAGGGTAGCCACTTCAGCCATTTCAACTTGTCCTGATAGGGGGGATAGCGCAGATCCAGATCTAGCCAGAACTTGCGCTTTAAGACGCTCTTGCGGTGGGAAAACGTATCGAACGTGAACTTGCCATGGTATGCCCCCATACCACTTTCCCCCACACCCCCAAAGGGCATCGACGGCGCACCCAAATGCATGATCGTGTCATTGATACAGACCCCGCCGCTACTGGTTTGGCTCAGAACTTGGTTTTGTAAATCTTTGTCATTGCTGAACAGATAGAGGGCCAAGGGCTTCGGCCGGGCATTGATGGCGGCGATCGCCTCCTCCATCTCCCCATAGGTCAAAATCGGCAAAATCGGCCCAAAAATCTCCGCCTCCATCACCGGATCATCCCAACCCACCCCATCCAACACCGTCGGGGCCAGATAACGAGAAGCGCAATCGCCCTCACCCCCAACCGTCACCTGAGCAGGATCAATTAAATCCCGCAACCGCTGCCAATGGTGTTCATTGATAATCCGCCCATAATCCGGGCTATCTGCTGGATTTTCCCCGTAAAACTCCCGGATCCAATGGCGCAATTGCCCCAACAGCGGCGCTTTTAACTCCGGGGGAACCAACACATAATCCGGCGCAATACAAGTCTGCCCCGCATTAATGAACTTACCCCAGGCAATCCGCCGCGCCGTTAACTCCACAGGCGCATCCGGCCCAACAATACAGGGGCTTTTCCCCCCCAACTCCAACGTTACCGGCGTTAAATGGGGAGCCGCTGCTGCCATGATTAACCGGCCAATGGCCGTGCCGCCGGTAAAGAAAATATGATCAAAGCGGTTTTTGAGCAGATCTTGGGTGATCGTTTTATCCCCTTCCACAACGGTGATATATTCCGGCGGGAAGGTTTTAGCGATTAACTCGGCAATCACCCCCGAGGTGTGGGGGGAGAGTTCCGAAGGTTTGAGGATCATACAATTGCCAGCGGCGATCGCCCCAATCAACGGCCCCATGGCCAACTGAAACGGATAATTCCAGGGGCTAATATTCAACACCACCCCCAAGGGTTCCGCCCAAATTTCCCCCTGAGCCGGAAACTGAACAAGACTCGTCCGCACCCGCTGCGGAGCCATCCAAGCCTTGAAATGCTTGAGCGTATGCTGAATTTCACTCAACGCGCCGCTGATTTCCGTCAATGTCGCCTCAAATACGGATTTGCCCAAATCCGCCGCCAAGGCCTGCTGAATCGGGACTTCCGCCCCTTGAATGGCAGCGGCTAGGGCCTGGAGTTGTTGGCGGCGAAATTCGTAGGGACGGGTTTGACCGGTTTGAAAATAGTCTCGCTGGGCTTGAACCAGCGTCGCGGTGGATTGAGTGGCGAGCATGATGGTTTTGCCAAATTAAGAAAATTAATCCTGAAAAATCAATACCGAAATTTTTTGTATGCAATGTACACAATATTTTACAACATCTGAAGTGCCTGCTATTGCTGCTCCGGTGAAAGTGGGTGAGTTCAGCCCACGAAATTAATCTTAAAAAAATCTTAAAAAAATCAAAATATTAACCAAAATAAGCATTTCCAAAGGAGCCATGCCATGGCTTGAGTCTTGGGGCTTAACCAGATAGGTTGTATCCTCTATTTCAGGCATGAATACCCTAGATTTTCGGGGATCAGCGTTGATATCAAGGGCAGAGACAACTTTACAAAATGTAACAATCTGCAAGCTAACTACAGAAAAGTTTCGGCTCCCTTAACGTTTCCCCTAGAATAGGGTGAAAGGGTGCTTGAGAATACACCCCAAACCTGGATAATATGATCTACCCCTGCCCAGCATTCACGCCATCAACTGAATATCTCCTTTCAGTAGCAAGAGGTTGGATGCTGAGTTTGGTGACTAGTATTGCTGCGGTATGGCTTTTCTGCTCAGAAGAAACGTCTCACCACTATTTTGCCCTGTTTTTCCTGATTCCTACAGTTTTACTCTTTGTCAAAGGGATTGAGCAACTACGGCAAGTGGCCGGTAGTTCCATCCGTATGCTCAATGGCCGTGACAGCGGCAGTTCAGAGGCAAAGGGGGAACCTCAGGGGTTTTTAGAACAGGTGAGCGACCTCTGTGCTGTGATCACCTCAGGGGGTAATTTTAACTACCTAAACCCTGCCTGGGAACAGCAATTTGGCTATCCTGTAGCTCAGTTAAGTCATCAATCTTGGCAGGCTTTGACCTATCCACCGGATCAGAGCCTGATCACCGCCGCTTTGGGGCAAATGCAGCGGGGCGAGGCGATCGCCCCCTTTGTGACCCGCCACCTCCATCGCAACGGCTCGATGTTTTGGCTACGGTGGCAACCCTTACCGACTACGCGCCTTCCCACTCTTTCTGTTATTGCCCAAGATGTAACCCCCCATTCCACCTCCACGGAAACGGTTTATCTCCGGGCCATTCCTGACCTGCTGGTTCGTTGTCGTGCCGATGGTCTGTTGATGGATTACTATCCCACCGTTGGGCCGTTGACCAATCTGATCCCGGAGCACACGGTCGGGAAAACCTTGGGGGAAATCTTACCGACGGATTTAGCCAATACTTTGCTGGAGGCGATCGCCACCGCCCTCAGTAGCCAACAAACCCAAACCCTCACCTACCAACTCCCCCATGCCGGCCGCCTCCACGACTACGAAGCCCGGATCACCACCTATAGCAGTTCTGAAGTTTTAGCGATCATCCGAGATATCACCAGCCAACAGGCCCATTTGCGCGATCGCGCCCAAACCCAAAGCCAACTCCATCAACGGCTCCGTCAACAGGCGATCGTCGCCAAACTGGGGCAAAAAGCCCTCGCCAATCAAAACCTCGACCTCCTCATGCAGCAGGCCATCCGTTTAGTGGCCCGCACCCTAGATGTTAAGTTCGGCTATATATTGGAGTTGCTCCCCAATGGCCAAGCCTTTTTGCTTCGCTCTGGCACGGGTTGGGATCGTAGCTTAGTGGGCCATGCGGTGCTCAGTGCCGGGCGGCAGTCCCACGCCGGGTACACCTTAGCCCTCAATCAGCCGGTGATTGTCACCAATCTCCCCACAGAAACCCGCTTTGGGGGAACCCCCTTACTCCACAACAACAAGATTATTGCCGGGGTCAATGTCCTGATTGCGGGCAAGACCGATGCTCTCCCCTTTGGGATTTTGGGCGTTCATACCCAAAGCCGTCGCTCCTTCACCGAGCATGATATTCACTTTCTACAAGCCGTTGCCCATGTTTTAGCCACCGCCATCGCTCGTCAACAGGCGGATGAACAGTTAAAACTTTTGGAGCGGGCGATCGCCGCCAGCCATAACGGCGTTGTCCTCACCGATGCCACCCAACCCGATAACCCCGTCATTTATGTTAATCCTGCCTTTGAGGCGATCACGGGTTACACCGCAGCAGAAATGATTGGCCACAACTGCCGCATCCTTCAGGGGCCTGAAACCCAACCCCATGCCCTCGCCGCGATCCGATCCGCCATGGAGGAAGTGCGAGAATGTCATGTGACGCTGCGGAATTATCGTAAAGACCGTACCCCCTTCTGGAGCCAACTGTTTATTGCACCGGTCTTTAATGAGCAAGGGCAACTCACCAACTTTGTCGGGGTGCAGAATGATATTACCCAACGGTATCAAACAGAACTGGCGCTCCAAAGCAGTGAAGCCCAATACCGTCGCATTGTTGAAACAGCGGCGGAGGGGATTTGGATGCTAGATAATCAAGACCGAACCAGCTTTGTCAATGCCCAAATGGCAGAGATGCTGGGTTATACCCCAGAGGAGATGCGGGGTAAATCGTTGTTTGACTTTATCGATCCGGTGACTCGGCCCCTCGTTGAGGAAAAGCTCGCAAAGCGGCGGCATGGCGAAGAAGATCGTCATGATTTTTGTTTCCGGCGACGCAATGGCCAAACCCTGTGGGCTTTAATTTCCACCAGTGCTTTATTCAATGAAGCCGGGGATTATCTGGGGGCCTTGGGGATGCTGACGGACATCACCGATCGCAAGCAAGCAGAGGCGCAACTAGAGCATTTTGCCTTCTACGATGCCCTGACGGATCTGCCCAACCGCGCTTACTTCTTCGATCGCCTTCAGGAATCGATTAACAGTTACCACAGTCATTCCAGCTCTCCCTTTGCGGTGCTCTTTCTCGATCTGGATAGTTTTAAGATGGTCAATGATGGCTTGGGCCATACTGTCGGGGATCATCTTTTGATGGCCATTGCCCGGCGTTTGCGCGGCTGTTTAGCGCCAGAGCAGCTTTTAGCCCGTTTAGGGGGGGATGAATTTACAGTGCTGATTCCCCATGTGCGGGAGGAGGGAGAGGCGATCGCCATTGCCCAACGGATTCACGATGCCTTTTTACGGCCCTTCACCATCGACCAGCACACCATCTTCTCCAACGTCAGCATTGGCATTGCCTGCGCCCATCCCAACTACCACCATCCCGAGGAGCTTCTTCGGGATGCCGATACCGCCATGTATCAGGCCAAGGCCGGCGGTAAAGGGCATTATGCCGTCTTTAACTACGCCATGCACAGCTCTGCCGTCGAGCGGCTGCAACTCGAAACCAATCTCCGCTGGGCCATTGAGCATAATCAATTCCAACTCTACTATCAACCGATCATCCATCTCGCCACGGGAAAACTCTCCGGCTTTGAAGCCCTGATCCGCTGGCATCACCCCGAACAAGGCTGGATTGCCCCCAGTCAATTCATTCCCGTTGCCGAGGAAACCCGCCTCATCCTCGATATTGGGGCCTGGGTGATTGCTGAAGCTTGTCACCAACTGCAAACCTGGCAGCAGCAATGGGGCCGGGATCTGCAACTGACGATGAATATTAATCTCTCTGCCAAGCAATTTGCCCAGCCGGAATTACTCAACCAAATCGATACGATGTTGCAGCGCACCCATATCAACCCCCGCGCCCTCAAGTTTGAAATTACCGAAAGTGCGATTATGGGCCAGGCTCAGGCCGCCCAGGAAACGCTACAGGCCTTGAAATCACGGGGCATTCAACTGAGTATCGATGATTTTGGCACCGGGTATTCTTCCCTGAGCTATCTCCACCATTTTCCCGTGGACACACTCAAAATCGACCGCTCTTTTCTGCAATGCATGCAGACTGAGGGGGGAGAGGCGGAGATTATTAAAACGATTATTTCCCTGGCCCATAACTTGGGGATGAATGTTGTGGCGGAAGGGGTAGAGACGGCGGCCCAAATTCACTACCTCAGAAAGTTAGGCTGTGAATTCGGCCAGGGCTACTTTTTCGCCCGCCCCCTCACCGCCGCCACCGCTACAGTACTGTTAGGCAGCCCTAATTTGACGGATTTACTCCCCCCCTGGGATGCCTGCCCCATCACCCCCTACGCATTTTCACCATCAAATTTCCCGATAAATCCGATGGCGAACCCTGTGAACTCTCTTAAAATGGAGTAGGGTGCGATTTTCCGAGGCTTCGCCAACGCGATCGCATTATTCGCTCATGTTGTCATTCAGTCTCAACCGTGGTTTGGCTGCATCTACGCCCCGATGTTTTTTGCAACGGGAACCATTCCGGCCGGCTCTCCTGTGGCTGGGTTTGGCGGTGACAATTTCCAATTGGGGATGGATCATCCCTGATTGTGGGGTTGGGGATGGGGATTTGGTAGATAGCTCTTCGTTTGGCAAGGTGTCTGATGGCTCACATCATGGTGGTAGAAGATAGTCGCACGCAGCGACATCTCATTGCCCATTGGCTTAAAACTCAATCTTTCACCGTAACGGCGGTGGGCAATGGCCTGGATGCTCTCAAACAAGTGCGCCAGGAACTCCCCGACATCATCATTCTCGATGTGGTGATGCCCCACCTCAATGGCTATGAGGTCTGTCGGTTCTTAAAAACCAATCGCCGCACCCAGGGGATTTATGTGATTCTCTGCTCTACTCAGGATAGTCTGAGCGATCGCACCCAAGGCCTGGAGCAGGGAGCCGATGCCTATTTATGCAAACCCTTTAAACCCCAAGCCCTGCTCCACACGATTCAAAACCTCCTGGCCACAGGGACATCAATTTAAGGAGGTTAAACCGTGCCGAAGCGGGGGATGGGGCCGGGGTTGTTGTGGCCAAAGGCGGGTAAATCTACTTTATTCGTGGTGCGCCGGGTTTTCACCGCGAGGCGATAGCTGACACTTTGGAGTTCAACGTGCAACTGCCGGTTTTCCCGTTGAATCCGTTCGATTTTTTCCTTCACCGGCACCATCCGCTCTTCAAACTTGCGGCGGTAGATATGGGGCATTTCCTGCAACGCTTGCTCTAACATCCGACTGCGATCGCTCAACTCCTGCACAGAGCGGCGCAGACTATGGACTTCCTGATCCCGACTGGCAATCTGCTGTTGATAGAACGTCACCTGCTGCTCCACCTCCTGAAGCTGCTCCCGTAACATCCGCATTTCCGCCTTGTGGCGATCGGATACTTCCGGCTGGGGCATAAATTCAGTGTTGCCCTTGACCAAGCGGAAAAGTTCTTGAGAGAGTTGCTGCACCAGTTGATCACGGGTTTGCAACTCCTCTTTGAGGCGGTTGATTTCGCTGCGGAGACTGTTGGCGTTGGTGGATTCGGAAATACTCACGGCAGTTTAACGACCTGAATCGGGTAGGTTAGGGTTAGAATACAATCGACTTCAAAAGTTACGGTTTATTTTAATCGCTCTGCTCGAAATTGCACAGGAAAATTCAGCCATGCGGGCGATCGCCAATCTCCTCACCGCCATCATCCTCAGCACTTGCCTACTCTTAGTGGCCGCAGTCTCCATCCAAAACGTCACCCCCCTCAGCCTTCGCTTCCTCACCTGGGAATCGGTGCAAATCCCCTTTGGGATCATCTTAACGGCGGCGGTGGCGGTGGGGTTATTACTGGGGGCGGTGTTGCCGGTGTTGGTGGGAAGTAGGAAGTGAGAAGTGGGAAGTAAAATCTCCCTATTCCTCGTTCTGCCAATGCCCGAAATCACCGTGAAACTGCGCCAGGCTGAGGGGGCGGATACGCGGGTGTTGCTGGGCCAGGTCGCGCATTTTCGGCGTGTTGTAGCCCCAATCCGCCAGGAATAACTCCACCACTTGCAGATCGGGCTGGTCAGCAATGTTTTCGAGGGTTTCCATCCGGTCTTCCACAAACCAGGCGCTGGGCTGTTTGAATAGCAATTGCCGTAGGGAGTCGGCTTTGGGGCGTTTGACTTCTTTGCCGAAAATGTGGCCGCTGGGGAAGTCGATCCCCTGTTGGTGGAGGAGTTGGGCGATGAAGCGGCCTTCTTTGGTGCTGATGATCCAGAGTTCCGGGGTTTTGGCCAACAGCCAGGTTTGGATTTGATCTAAAACGCCGGGGTAGAAGTGATGGAGGGCGAACCAACCGTTGAGATCTTCCTGAATCCAGCGATCGCGCACCTGATCCACCACCGTAGCGATTTTAATCCGATCGCACTGTTCCGCTTTGACAATTTCATCCCGCAGAGGAGTCCAATGGTGGGCGATCGCCTCCCTTGTCACCCCCATGGCCAAGGCCCGCAATAAAATCGGCATTTCCCAACCACTTTCAATCACCGGCCGCAGCGCACAAAAATCTGCCTCCCAATCTCCCAAATTTTCCACACCCCAGATTTCACCATAGGCCCGGCAAGTGGTTTGGAAATATTCCGACAAACCATTACAGATCACACCGTCAAAATCAAGGGCGAGGAGCGGAACGGGACTGGGCATGATCAAGGAGGGGTTTAAGGGTTAGATGCAAGGGGTTTCCCACAACTCTGCTGTTGCACTGCCCTTGAGTTTAACTCATGCTCCACCGTGAAAACATTGCCGTAAAGATTGGCAATCACCTGCTGACCGGCTTGGGTTGCGCTCAGATAGGGCAAGCTGGGTTCAATGTAGGGATAAACCACCCGCCAAAAAAAACCAGGAAACCCGGCCCGTAAATCCCCCGCATGGCTATAGCCCAATTGCTGATTTGTGCCATTTTCGGCAAATTCGGCAAAAAGGGCGGGGAGTTTTTGTAAATAGCGGGGGTCCGCCAGTTGCCCCAATAAATCGGCGGCGCGGATTAGGGCTGGGTAATCGGTGGTGTTGTCATAGGGTGCTCCCTTGGGGATGGGGAAACGGGTGCGATCGACCCCGGCTTGGACGCGGGCGAGATCAATTTCGGGATACTGACTCCAGCGCTCTGCCACAACGCAAAGACTGCGATCCACATGGTAGGGGGTGAGGCTGGCATCGGTGGCCGTCGGGGGGAGGCTGATCATTTGTGCCCCGATCCCGGTGGTGTAAAGCTGATAACTGGGGCGATCGCCCTCACAAACCCCCCGCACATAGCCAATATCATGGCACAGCAACGCCAAGAGGCTATGACCCCAATCTTCCACGGTGACACCGCCCTCCCGCTGCTGCTTACCCTGGAGCAAAACCGCTCCGGTGAGTGTCACCAACAGAGTATGCTCGACATCGTGATAGGCGGCATCACTGGTGGCGATCGCCTTCAGGATTACCGTCGTTGCTTCAGTGAGGATGTCGAGCCAAGGGGTGGGTTCAGAACCGTAGAGTTGGCGATGGCCAGCTCGAAGCCGCTCCACACAATACTCAATTGTGGCGTTGATCATAAATCTATGCAGTCCTTAGATCTTGATCTTAGCGCAGAATTTCCGCGAGCCAAACCCATCCTCTCAGGCCACGGGCAGACAAAATTGGAAGGTGCTACCCCGATGCAGTTCACTTCTCACCTCAATATGGCCATTTTGTAACTCAATTAAACGGCGACTAATGGCCAAACCAATGCCCGTGCCGCCACTGTGGAGGGAGCGCGATCGCTCCGCCCGCCAAAACCGCTCAAAAATATAGGGTAGATCCTCCGGGGCAATGCCGATCCCCGTATCTACCACGGCAATCCAAACAACGGGGGGCGATCGCCACGCCCGAATCTGCACCGTCCCCACCTCCGTATAGCGCAACGCATTGCCCACCAAATTCATCATCACCTGCTCTGTGCGGTCAAAATCCGCACAAACTGCGGGTAAATCCCCTGGGCAATCCAACACCAACACCGGGGCATCATCCATCAGTTGATCCTGAAACCGCTCCATCACCCCCTGCAACAGCGGCAACAAGTCCACCGACTCCAGATGAATTGGCAAATAACCCGCTTCCGCCTTCGATAATTCCTGTAAATCATGGGTGAGGCGCTCTAACCGCTGGGTTTCCCGCACCAGACGCATATACAGTTCCGCTGAAGGGTCTAAGCGCCCATCGGCCAACTCCTCCAAATAGCCCCGCATCACCGTCAAGGGGGTGCGCAACTCATGGGTAAGATCGCTCATCAATTCCCGGCGACGGCTTTCTACCCCCTCTAAACTTTTCGCCATCCGGTTAAAACTTTGCGCTAACGCATTCAATTCCGGGATTTCCGTCGCCGGCATCCGTTCCTGCAACTGACCCGAGGCAAATTTTTGAGTGATTTTGCTCATCTCGCTCAAGGGCTGGGTGATCCGGTGGGAGAGCCACAGACTCAAGGCCCCCGCCGTTGTCCCCCCAATCACCACCGACCAAAGGCTACTACTATTCCAGGCACTTTCAAAACCATCAATTAAATAGGTGCGGGCCGATCGCACCGTCACTAAACCCCGCTGCTCCAACTGCTCTAAACGCAACACAAAGAAACGCGGCGAGGACAACTTCGCAATGATCACAAACGTCCCCAAGCCCACCACCATCACCAAGAGGTGGGAAAGCAAGAGGCGGGTGCTGAGGGTAAATTTAGCCACAGTACGGAACTCCCATCACAATCTGAACGTCGCGGGCCCATACCTCCTACCCTAACCTTTCCCATGATTGCATTGACGCGGCGCACCACCGCCACCCTCCTCACCGCCACCCTTAGCCTCACCGCTGCCCTGCCCTTGATGCCCGTGGCCATGGCCCAACGGTTGCCGGATATTTCCCGAGCTACGATTCCCGACGGCACGACGTTGCCCACCCAGGCCGCCGATCCTGAGACGGAAAAAATCCTCCTGGCTAAAAATGAAACGGAGGAGATGCCCTTTACCCTTGTATTGGCGGCGAATGTGCGCGATCGCCGCGATCGCGTTCTCATCCCCCAAGGCACGGTTATTGAAGGAGAAATTGAAGTTCTCGAAGATGAGGGGGTGCGGTTTGTGGCCAAAGAAATTTTAGTGGGCCATAATCGCCTCGTTTTAGAGGGCCAATCGCAACTGGTCACCAAAACGGAGCGGGTGCGACGCGGTGCAGATGGAGATTCAATTCTTCAAGGGGCCGCCATTGGAGCCGCAGCGGCTTCCGTGATTTCTGTACTTACAGGTTCGCGGATTTCTGTGGGCAGCATTCTCGGCGGAGCGGGGGCCGGTGCCTTGGGCGGCTTACTTTTAGGACGACGCTCCGTCGATCTCTATACCGTTGATCCCAATGCTGATTTCGACATTACCTTAAGCAATCCTCTACCCCTATAGGCGATCGCTTTCTCTGGCTTCCCCCTGGCTTCATCGTTGCCCCGCTGTTGTGAACTACCCCACCCCCTCAGCGGGGCTTTGGCCGATTGGATCTCCGCTTGCAGGGGGATGGAAAGGGGCATATACCTAGAGATTTTACGGAAAATAAACCGCAGATTTTTGAAAGAGGATAAAAATAGGGGGAGATTCTAGAGAATTTTACTGAGGCTTAAGTCCAAATTCTTCCCAAGTTTTTCACAAGTGTTGCTTAGGATAAACCACAGGATCACGGATAATACCACTTAGCCGGATCGCTCCCGTAAAGCTTAAACTCAAGAAAGGGTAATATGACGTTTGTTCCCACATTGGCAAACCCCCCAATCATCATGGACTCCCCTCCATCCCATTACATCCACCCCAAACTCCGGGATGATCTGACGCTCTCTACCGCAGAGATTAGTCATGAATTGCGCACGCCACTCACCTCAATTCGGGGGGCCCTGGGCTTATTGCTCAGCGGGAAAATTAATGTCCATACGGAACAGGGGCAGCATCTTCTCCATATTGCGGCCAACAATGCGGATCGGCTCATCCGCCTGACAACGACCATTGAAGATGATCAAATGGTTGCCCAGTCTCTCCTCACCGCTGCCGGTTTAGCCCGACTCCGCCTCGAAAAAGACCTCTTGCAGGCTTGGGATAGCCGGGATTTTGCCGTTTACTATCAGCCAATCGTCTGCGCAAAGACCCATTTAATCCAGGGGTTTGAAGCCCTGATTCGCTGGCAGCACCCCCACCGAGGCTTTATCTCCCCCGCTGAATTTATCCCCATTGCTGAAGAATTGCACTTAATCCATGATCTGGGTCTTTGGGTCTTTGAACAGGCTTGTCAACAACTGGCCCATTGGCAAGCCAAATTTCCCCGCACCGCTCCCTTAACGATGAGCGTTAATCTTTCTCCTTTGCAGTTGTTGCGCAGTAACCTCGCCCACCAGGTGACGGCGATTATCGCACAGTATCCGGTGGCCCCCGGTAGCCTGCGGGTGGAAATTACGGAAAGCACCGTGATTGAAAACCCGATCGCCATTGCCACGCTCCAAGCGCTGAAAGCCTCCGGCCTGCAAGTTTATTTGGATGACTTTGGTACAGGCTATTCTTGCTTGGCTCGTCTCCATGAGTTGGCGGTGGATGTGTTAAAAATTGACCGCTCTTTTGTGGTGCAAGAGCAATGGCAGATGATCCGAGGCATTGTTGAATTGGCGAAAAGTATCGGTTTAACGGTGATTACGGAGGGGGTGGAAACCGAGAATGATGTGCAGCAGATCGCCGCCCTCGGTTGTCACGCCCTCCAAGGCTATTGGTTTTCTAAGCCGGTGATCGCCAGTCAGGGTGAGGCATTACTCCATGGCCAAATCCAGATGGCGGCTTAGGCGATCGCCTCCAGCACTGCCCCGGAATCTGCCACCGCCCCAAATACGCCCCCCTGCATCGTCACCATTTTGAGGGCAGCTTGATGGTTGCCGTGGTCTGTTGCGCCGGTACAGTCGGAGAGAATTAAACACTCATAACCCCGGTCATTGGCCTCGCGCATCGTCGTATGAACGCAGACATCGGTGGTAATCCCGGTGAGGATTAAATTCTCAATGCCGTTGCGATGGAGTAATAACTCTAAATCTGTGGCATAGAAGGCACTTTTGCCGGGCTTATCGATCACCGCTTCCCCCGGCAAGGGGGCCAATTCCGGAATAATTTCCCAACCCGCTTCCCCCCGAATTAAAATCCGCCCACAGGGGCCGGGATCACCAATACCTGCGCCGATCTGTTGACTGCGCCACCGTTTATTGGGGGGCAAATCCGTCAAGTCCGGGCGGTGGCCTTCACGGGTATGGAGGATCATGAAGGCTTGCGATCGCATCACCGCCAAAAGTCGCTGCAACGGCTCAATAGGGGCGCGGGTCAGGGCCAGATCATAGCCCATGCGATCCACATACCCCCCCACCCCACAAAAATCCGTCTGCATATCGATGATGATCAATGCCGTATTTTCCGGGCGCAGATCGCCGTTATAGGGGTAGGGGTAAGGGTTTGCTTGAATGTAGCGGGTCATAAGCACATTCTCCAATTTACTGCTTTGAGTGTATTTGTGATAAATTTATACCATCCAACATTCTCGCGGGGGCAATCCTGATGGCTGCTGAACTCACGCAAGATACACCAATAGTAGAGGCAGAGGCGACTCCCTGGGAGCCACCCATGCCCCCCACGGATCTCATTTTTGACGATGGAGAACCCTTGGAAAGCAATCGCCACCGCATTGCCATGAATGTGCTCATCGCTGCCACCCATGTTGCCCTGGCGGAGCGAGATGACTATTTCACCGGCGGCAATATGTTCATTTATTTCAGCAGTGAGCAGGCCCGGAATCGGG
Organism: Spirulina sp.; assembly: GCA_011390265.1. Taxonomy (GTDB): domain Bacteria; phylum Cyanobacteriota; class Cyanobacteriia; order Cyanobacteriales; family Spirulinaceae; genus Spirulina. The sequence goes on along the minus strand of JAABSU010000002.1, from coordinate 25,206 downwards.
ATTTTCGCGGCCCGGACTTTTTTGCCGTTCTGGATGTGGACGGGAGCCAAGAGCGGCAGGGTTGGGTTGTTTGGGAAGAGGGGGGCCGCTACCCTGATGTGATTGTGGAGTTAATGTCTCCCTCCACGGCACGGGAGGATCAGGTGACGAAAAAGCAGATCTATGAGCGGGTCTTTAGCACGCGGGACTATTTTGTTTATGATCCCTTTGCCCCTCAATCGTTGCAGGGTTGGCATTTGGGGGGTCAGGGTTATGAGCCGTTAGGAAAGAGCGATCGCGGCTGGCTCTGGTGTGAATCCCTCGGCCTCTGGTTGGGGATTTGGGAGGGAACACTGCAAAGGGAAACCGCCCCATGGTTACGCTTTTTCACGCCGGAAGGGGATTTGGTGTTATTGCCAGAGGAACAGGCCCGAATTGAATCCCAACGAGCGGAAGCCGAATCCCAACGAGCAGAAGCCGAATCCCAACGAGCGGAAGCCGAATCCCAACGAGCAGAAGCCGAATCCCAACGAGCGGAAGCTGAACGCCAACGGGCAGAGGCAGCTTTGGCGGAGTTAGCCCAACTGAAAGCCCAGCTCCAAGCCCAGGGCATCGAGCCGCCGGGAAATGTGGAAACATAGGTTAACAGGACTCACCATTCGATTAACCTGGTTCTGGCCTTATCGTTGAAGTTGCACACAGCGGTTTTCATAAACTTGAGGTAGAAAGATCCCCCTCAATCCCCCTTAAAAAGGGGGAAGTGGCGTTCTCATATTTTCGCAATCCGCTATAGCTAATATGCAACCATTCCTGATATCCTGAAACATCCGAATGCCATTATTCTCGAAAAGATTAGGCAATGCTTGAAGCTGTTAAATTGAAGAACTTTAAAGGTCATCAATCCACAAGGCTTAATCTTGATCAATCACGTCTTCATGCGCTGGTTGGCCAAAATAGTTATGGCAAAACGTCGATTTTACAAGGATTGCACTATCTTAACTGGGTTTTAAATGGATTTATTCCCTCCAATGAACAGGAAAAACAACCTAATTTGAAGCATCAGGTATAATTTAAAATCTAATCTATTGTTGCTCCTTTTCACAGGTTTGTTATGGTTCTTGCCCACAGTCTTGATTTTGGCCAAAATACGGCCGCTGAAGTCGCTTTGCAATCGGGGGTGGCTCTGGTGGATAGCAGTGCAGGGGGCCGCCTCGAATTAACGGGGGCGGATTGTCGTCAATTCCTCCATAACCAAACGACGAATGCGATCGCCGCCCTCCAACCGGGTCAAGGTTGCGAAACGGTTTTTGTCAATTCCACAGCTCGGACGCTGGATTTAGCAACGGTGCTGTGTTGGGGCGATGAATGCGCTAACGCGAATCGCCTTTGGCTTACGGTCTCCCCTGGTCAAGCAGCCCCCTTGATCACCTGGCTGGATCGCTACATCTTCCCCATGGATCGCGTCACGATCACCGATCTTTCGGAAACCCATACCCTCTTCACCCTCGTTGGCCCCGAAGGAGCCGCTCTCCTCAACCGTTGCGGCATCACGAACCTTCCCAGCCCTGGTTTTGCCCACTGCTCCGTTGATCTGGCGGGGATTCCTGTGCAATTGATGGCGGGGACGGGGTTAGATTTGCCAGGTTATCAGCTTTGGGTTGCTACGGATGTGGCCGCGAGCCTCTGGCAAGCTTTGATGGTGGCGGGGGCCGTTCCTTTAGAGGATACCCATTGGGAAACGCTGCGGATTGTCCAAGGCCGCCCTGCGCCCGGAACAGAATTAACGGAACAATATAACCCCCTTGAGGCGGGATTGTGGCGGGCGATTTCCTTCACGAAAGGTTGCTACATTGGCCAGGAAACCATTGCCCGATTAAATACCTATCAAGGGGTGAAGCAACGGCTCTGGCACATTCCCCTATCGGCCCCTGTAGCGGTGGGGACGGCCATTAATCAAGGAGGGGCAAAGGTGGGTGAGATCACCAGTGTGGCGGCCATTGCAGGGGGGGCCATGGCCCTGGGCTATGTCAAAACCAAAGCCGGGGAAGCGGGTTCAACGGTGGAAGTGGGCGATCAGATGGCCACGCTCCAAGCTGCCCCCTACCTTAACCACGCCTACTATCAACCCAGCGCAGCCAATCCCCCTCAACTCTAAGGATGAATTGCCCCGGCATCGTGCTGCTTTGGCTGCCTTGGGGGGCGGTGAGCAGGGGGAGTAATGCTTCGATTTGGGGGAAGGTGGGGGCTTGGGGGAGGTGCTGTTGGCAAAATTGGTGTAGGACTCGCCGTTGGAGGGCGAGATGGCTCTGGGCGACGATTTTCCTGGCCAATTGGGGGGGGTGGGCGCTGTAGCTGGCTTGCCAGAGTTGGGCGGTTTGTTGCTCAAGATAGTCGAGATCGGCGGTGAGGAGTTCGGCGGTTTGGGCCATGGCTCGATCTACTTGGGGATTAAACTGTTGGCGCAGTTGGGGGAAGATATCGAGGCGGAGGCGATTGCGGCGGTAATGACGGTTTTGATTGAGGACATCTTCCCACACCGGGAGGTGATGGCGTTGGCAGAATGCCCCGGTTTCGGGGCGGGTGAGGGTCAGTAATGGGCGGATGAGTTGGATGGAATCCGTCAGGGGACGCTGCCAGGGGAGCGCGGCAAGGCCGGTGAGGCCGGCCCCCCGGATCAGGTTGTATAACACCGTTTCGGCGCGATCGCTCTGGGTGTGGCCCGTGGCGATCGCCCCATAGCCTTCCTGTTGCGCAATGGCTGAGAGGGACTGATAGCGCCAGTTCCGGGCGGCGGCTTCGGTTTGGGGGAGGTTGTCGGCGGTGGTTTGGTGGTAGGGGAGTTGGAAGGTGGAGGCGATCGCCCCCACATGGGCCGCGATTCCCTCATCGGTGGGCCAACCATGATCACAATGGGCCACCCCCAACCGCCAACCCCAACGGGGTTGGAGATCCACACAAAGTTTCAACAGACAGAGGGAATCTTGACCCCCAGAAACCGCCAACAGCAGAGTTGATCCGGGGGGGAGGAGCGATCGCCCTCGCAACTCCCGATCAACACGACAATGGAGATCACTCCACACCATTAGCTCAGTTCATCAATATCCTGCCAGATATCTGCAATCACATCCTCGCCCTTATTTCCAGGTACCGTTGTGCCAAACAGATCATCCTCATCATCACCAGAGAGGCCCCAATCCGTATCATCATCATCCCCAAAAATATCTTCCGCATCCTCCAGGGCAATCACCTCATCTCCAGAAGCAGCGACCCCCGCCTCAAACTCATCTTCATCGGAAATATCAAACAAACTATCATCGCTCGTGCCGTCATCTTCCGCTTCTAGCTCATCACTACCGAAAATATCACCGCCAAGGTCGAAATCATCATCTCCCTCAGCCGTCAGATTCGTTGGCGCATTTTCAAAAACATCATCTACTAGGGCATCGCTGGCCTCTTCAATTTCCAGATCTTCCCCAAAGGGATCGTCCCCCTCTCCAAAGGGATCATCTTCATCATCCGCACCAAACAGATCCTCTTCCTCAGCAACATTGGGGGCAATTGCCTCCGGCGCAGTTTCCTCCCCAAGGTCAAAATCATCCAACTCATCCCCAAAGCCTTCATCCTCCGCCTCCGCCGCAAAATCAAGATCTTCCCCAAAATCTTCATCGCCGCCGACGGTTAAACCTAGCTCATCCTCTGCCTCAGCGGCAAAATCCAGTTCATCATCATCGGCTTCATCCCAAAATTCAGCCGCTGCTTGATCCGCCTGAGCCGGCTCATCCCCCAAGGTTTCAAGGTCATCATCAAGGGCTAATTCTTCCGTGGCCTCCGTTTCTGCTGAAAACCAATCTTCCGTTTCCGCCTCGCCACGGGTTTCCACTTCCTCCAATTCCGGCTCCGCCATCGTCACCGCTTCTAACAAATCATCATCCAGCGCCCCCGTATCTTGATCTGCTGTGACCAATTCATCGGTGACGGGCGGCGCGACGGGTGGTATAACTGCCGCCGCAGGTTGAGGGGCAGCCACAGGGGTTGCGGCAGCAGCGGGGGGGCGACTGGGGGTTTGAACCGTATCGGGGCAGAAATCAATACTGATTTTGACTCTACCTTTGAGCCAACGACTGGCCCCGAATTTGAGGGCTTCGCAGGGGATACCATCGGGGTTGAACCACCCTTCTTTCTCCGTGGTGATGCCACCAATCCCATACTCTAGGAGTTGCATTTTGAGGGCCGTGGCAATTTCACCAACACGGAAGGTGCGATGGCCGATGAGGATCTGGAAAGACTCATCAACCGAAAGCACCTCATCTCCATCAAGGGGTTCAAAGCGATTTTCCACAGTTCTTTTACTCCACTGGTTAAGCGTTTCTCGTTAACCTGCCGGATTTGGACAGGGACACCATAATAAAGGGACATTGCCTAAAAGTTTAGGGTGAAATTCTCCCGCTGTGATCAAACAGGGTCGATTTTTTTCTCACCCTAGAAAAACCACCCGTAGGAATGCAACCCTTTTCCTAACAAATTCACCCCAAGATAGCAAATCCAGACGACGACAAAACCACTGGCGGCTAAGAGGGCGGGTCTGCGGCCCTGCCAGCCTTTGGTGATTCGGGCGTGGAGATAGGCAGCAAATACGAGCCAGGTGATCAGCGCCCAGGTTTCTTTGGGATCCCAACTCCAGTAGGAACCCCAAGCCTCGTTAGCCCAAACACCTCCGGCGATGATGCCGATGGTGAGGAGGGGAAAGCCGAGTCCGATGATTCGATAGCTGAGGTTGTCGAGGGTGGCGGCGACGCTGAGGCGTTGGGGGGAGAGGAGGGGAGCGGTTAATGGGGGGAGGGTGGCGGTGGCGGTGGCGGTGCCGCCGGTCGTGGGGGTGGTTTCGAGGTTGAGGGATTGCGCGGAGAGTTCCTGGAGGCGATCGGCGGCGTTGGCGTATCGATCGCCCCCGCCGCCGTAGGAACTGCCATGGAGCGTAATCGCTTCGCCTTTTGTCCAAATTAAAAAGGCAATGGCCAGCATCGCCCCCACCATGAGCGTGGCGTAACTGAGCATCATGATGCTGACGTGCATCATTAACCAGTTGGATTTGAGGGCGGGAACTAGGGGTTCCGCCTGCTGCATATCCGGGGGGAGGGTGAGGGCGGCGAAGGCGGTGATCCCCATGGCGAGGGGGGCGGTGAATACGCCGACGAGGGGCGATCGCATCATGTTTTCCGCCAAAAGGTGAATGGCCGTGATCCCCCACGCGAGGAAAAAGAGGGATTCATAGAGATTGCTCAAGGGGAAATAGCCCGCTTCAATCCAGCGAGCACCGAGGAGGCAGGCGATCGCCAAGTTCGCGCTCACCATCCCAGCGGTTCCCAAGCTCTTGAGATAGGGGATCTGGGGAAAGGCCGCCCCGGCCCAATAGAGCAGCATTGTCACCAATAGCACCGCAAAGGCACTGTTATCGAGGGTATGTTGTAAACCAATTAAATCCATAACGTCCAACCAGGGCAGACCCTACCGTCATTGTCACCAACTCCAAAGGAGACAGCGGCAGGATGGGCCTGTTTATGATAGCTCAAAGCGTTTCCCCTTTCTCCCTGGCTCAGGGCGATCGTGAGGGAGGAAAAGCATTGTATGCTAGGTTAGCGTCCTATTGTTTGCAGTTTCAACCCTATGTCCCCCTCGCTGACGGCAGCCCGCCAACTCCTCGATCAATACAGTTGTGTGGAGCAAAAGCAGATTACCTCCGATGATGAGCGACAAGCCCTTCAGAATGCGCTCTTGCAGATTGTCGAGGCTTCCGAAGCAGAAAACTTTGGGATCTGTGCGGACAATGCCCAACAGGGCTACCGCGCTCTAGGGAGCTATCTAGCCGCCTGTGGGTATCCCGTGAGTTTTGATGGGGAGGCGATCAGCATTGGTGCAATGAGCGCACCCATTGCCCCCGACCCCACTCCGGTCTATATCAAATTCATCAGCACCACCCAAAAACACTACGCCGAACCCTACGAAGGACAGTATCGCGGTGTCTTAGTCTCCTGCCAATCCGAGGAGGATCTCGTCAATGGTACCTATGGCCATTTGCCCTTGGATCTGTTTAATCCCGTTTAGGGAGGATCGCCTGCGTTAGACCTTTAATCGCCGCTCCCTCCCCTTCGAGATTCTCGCTTCATCCCCATGGCCCCATCCCCCTCTCCCCGTCACAATCAGTTCATCGTTGGCTGCTGGCAACTGGACGATCGCTGTTGGCTCAGTCTCCCCGTTGCTGAAATTCAGCGCAGTGTTGATACTTACCTCGCTTGGGGGGTGGACAGCTTTGATACAGCCGATATCTATGGCCGCAGTGAAAAGCTCCTCGGGCAATGCCTGAAGGGCCGCAATGATTGCCGCATTTTCACAAAAATGGTCTTTTTTGACGAAGCCCCCACCGCCCAGCACATTCAGCACAAGCTGGAAAATTCCCTCCGTAACCTCCAACGGGACTATCTCGATAATGTCCAAGTCCATTGGCACAACCCAACAATGGATTTTGCGCCCCTGTGGGAAAAACTTTGCACCTACCAAGCCCAGGGGAAAATTCGGCAATTGGGCGTGACCAATTTTTCCACGCCAATGTTGAAGCAGGCTTTAAAATATGCGCCGATCCAAACCCATCAATTGCAATACAACTTGATCGATCGCCGGGTTGAAGCTTCGATGCAAGCCCTCTGTTTAGAGCGGGGGATTACGATCCTGCCCTACGGCTCGTTGGCGGGGGGTTTTCTCTCGAATAAGTTCCTTAAATTTGACCAGCAACCGCCTCAGGAAATGGATCACGGCCGCACATTCCATTACACAACGATGATCGCCCACCATGGGGGTTGGCCGGGGGTGCAAAGTTTGTTGAAAATTATGGCCAAGATCGCCAAAGGCTATAACCTCAACATTTCCCAAGTTGCCCTCCAATGGCTCCACCATCAGCCCGGTGTGGGGCCAATCCTGACGGGTCTGACCACTAACCGCCAACAAATTCAGCAAAATATGGAGGCCCTTGATCGCCCCATTGCCGCCGCCGATTTACAAACCCTTTCGGATACGGCCCGCCAACTGATCCCCCAATCTGGGGATATCTATTCCTATGAGCGGGGTTGATCCCACCCCAAGGGGAAAAATTTTTGTGCCTCCGGCAGGCTTACGCCAACGCCCCTACGGGATGTTACAACAAGGGGGATAGGCTCTGTTTTTGAGATCAATCATGGCCATTGCTTCTCCCCCTCTCCTCACCTTAACCGCTTATTTTGAGCGGGACATTGCTGATCAACCTTCTGCTGAACTAGAAGCCGGTCAACTGCTGCCTATGCCCCCTGCGAGCGATCGCCATCAACGGATCACCTCCCTGCTCTTTGCCCTCCTGTTACAGCAGGGTATTGCGCCCCAACGGCTGAGAATGGGGATTGAATTGGTGGTCACGGGGGCAAGGGCGACGGTGCGGATTCCGGATCTAACGCTACTGTCGGAAGAGTTAGCCCTGAGCCTGAGCGGGGCAACCAGAGCGACCATCACCATTGACCTACCGCCCCCGGCTCTCGTGGTGGAGGTGGTTTCACCAGGGAAGGAAAATAGCGACCGCGACTATCGCTACAAACGTTCCGAATACGGGGCGCGGGGGATTCCGGAATATTGGATTATTGATCCCCAGTTGGCACAGATCGTGTGTTTTGAATTGGTGGATGGCTTCTATGAAGCCCAAACCTATCAAGGGGATACACCTTTCCATTCCCCCAGCTTGGGCAATCTCCCCCTCACCGCTGCTCAAATCCTGGCGGGTTAATGCCCCTCGGCAATAGGGGCAACTAACGATGATATAAGTAGTCGTGAAGTCTGCACCCCCAACCCTATGAATTTACAGCTTGTTTCCACCACGCCCTTTGCGGATCAAAAGCCCGGTACATCGGGCCTGCGCAAATCCGTCCCCGATTTTCAACAACCCCACTATTTAGAAAATTTTATTCAAGCCATCTTTGACAGCCTGGAGAGTTGCGAAGGCGAGACCCTTGTTGTGGGGGGGGATGGTCGGTATTACAACCGCCCCGCAATTCAGATCATTTTGAAAATGGCCGCCGCCAATGGCATTGGCAAAATCATCGTCGGCCAGGGGGGCATCCTCTCCACCCCCGCCACCTCCTGCCTGATTCGCAAATATCAAACCTTTGGGGGGATTATCCTATCCGCCAGCCATAACCCCGGCGGCCCGGAGGGGGATTTTGGCGTGAAATATAATATTGGCAATGGTGGGCCGGCTCCGGAAAAGGTGACGGAGGCGATCTATGCCCGTACTAAAGCGATTACCGAATATAAGATTCTCGCAGCGGGGGATATTAACCTGGATCGCCCCGGTTCGTTTAAGTTGGGGACGATGGATGTGGAGGTGATGGATTCTGTCGCGCCCTATAGTGCGTTGATGGCGGAATTATTCGATTTTGACCGGATTCGTGAGTTTATCGCGGCGGGGAATTTCCGGCTCTGTGTGGATGCAATGCACGCGGTGACGGGGCCTTATGCGAAGGCGATTTTTGAAACCCAATTGGGTGCTCCGGCGGGGACGGTGATTAATGGTGTTCCTCTGGAGGATTTTGGCCAGGGGCATCCTGATCCCAATTTGGTCTATGCCCATGAATTGGTAGAAATTTTGTTTGGGGAGAATGCGCCGGATTTTGGGGCAGCTTCTGATGGGGATGGCGATCGCAATATGATCCTCGGTCGTCACTTTTTCGTTACCCCTAGCGATAGTTTGGCGGTGTTGACGGCGAATGCGACGTTAGTACCGGGGTATCGGGGGGGATTAGCGGGGGTGGCGCGATCGATGCCCACCAGTGCCGCTGTGGATCGCGTCGCTGCGAAGTTGGGCATTGACTGTTATGAAACGCCGACGGGCTGGAAGTTTTTCGGCAATCTCCTCGATGCAGGGAAGGCGACGCTGTGCGGTGAGGAGAGTTTTGGCACGGGGTCGAACCATGTGCGGGAAAAAGATGGTCTGTGGGCGGTGTTGTTCTGGCTCAATTTGTTAGCAGTGACGGGTAAGTCTGTGGAGCAGTTGGTGGCGGAACATTGGCAAACCTACGGCCGCAATTTCTATTCTCGCCATGATTATGAGGAGGTTCCCTCGGAACCGGCCAACGAATTGATGGCGCAATTGCAGGCGCAATTGGCAACGTTACCGGGTCAAACGTTGGGGGGCTATACGGTGGATTATGCGGATAATTTCAGTTATACCGATCCAGTAGATGGCAGTGTGAGCAAAAATCAGGGGGTTCGCATCGGGTTTACCGATGGCTCTCGGATTGTGTTCCGTCTTTCGGGGACGGGAACGAAGGGGGCGACGTTGCGGGTTTACCTGGAAAGTTACGAACCCAACCCCGCTAAACATGGGGAGGATACGCAGGTGGCGTTAGGGGATTTAATTGCCTTGGCGGATCAGGTGGCGAAAATTAAGGAATTCACGGGGCGCGATCGGCCCACGGTGATTACTTAGATTTGATGAGGTGGGGGGGCGATCCGCGATAGCGTACCTATCGTTCCCCCCTGGCCTAATCCTAGGTCATCACCAAGGGTTGTGCGTTACAACATTTGTAGTAACATTGGAGACAATCAGGATCACAATAGCGATTCACTTAAGGGAGGTGCTTATGCTTCTAAATGTTAAAATTCCAAGCAACAACCCTGATTTTGTGAAGAAAATCGCAGCGGCTCGACGAGGCATCAAGAAATATCACAAAGCTTTGATTGAGTTAGCAAAATCATGAACTTATTCATTCGCTTCACTTAAAACATCTGCATAAAGTTGGCTGCTGATTCTAAAATTTGCTTGAGTGGTCAAGTCGTTCATGATTGGCTTAACCGCACTAATTAAATTGAGGCGTTTTGCAAATAGCAAAATTCCCAAAACACCCGTAATTTTCAAACCAACATTTTTTGCAGCTTGTCTACCCAAACGCTCATCAATTAATAATCGACCCGCTCCCACTTCAATCGCCAGTGCAATTGCCTCCGCCTCACCAATATTAATACGAGTGATTAAATCAGCAACCAATTTTTGATTTTGCACTGAATGAACTTCCAACCAAGTTGCTGCTTGAACCGCTGTGATCACTGTTTCCCCAGCCCGCTCATCCAATAATTCCTCTCGTACCGCAGATGGAATCAGAATTTTTCCATAAATTTCTTGCAATAGGCTTAATTGCCCAACGCTGGCTAAATTTGAAATTGGTGAAGTATTACTAACTATAATCACGATTAGTCTGCATTCTGTAGAGTATTGAGATCATCTTGAAACTCAGCGACATCATAATGAACACAAATTTCTCGATCTGCTAACAGTTTTTGAAACTGCATCCGATGCAATCCAACTAACTCACTCGCTTTCCCTAAACTAATTTTGTCTTGTCGGAATAGCATCAACACAATTTCCAAAAAAAGCTCGTCTTCCGAAAAGCCACTAGCTCTTACGAGATCGCCTGAAATGACTAAACTCATGCTTTTGCCTCCAATGCTTAAATCATCTGCCTAAATCATAGCAGCCACAGCAAAAACAGACTACACCCCTGATAACCCCAGTCCCAACAGCTAATCATGAAAGAGGTTTATAATGCAGCACCGTATAGGCAGCTAACCCTGCACTCCACTCGACATCCTACGTCGGCGGGTGAGCTTGGACGTTAGACTTTAAGGCTTGACGTTTTCCTAGATAGTCGATACAATTGGATCAGACACAGCTTTTCACCTGAACATTTATGATATTTTTACCATATATGGCGAATTTATCGCAGGGTTAGAGGTGAATCCAATGTTAAATTACCTAGGCTTCTAAGCACCGTTTAATAAATCGTTAGCGGTTAAAAATGAAATTTAAACTTGAGTCTACGCTTGTCGGTGTTGCTGGTGAGTATTTAGTGGCAGGGGAGTTGACACTACGAGGGTACATAGCATCGATTACTTTGCGTAACAGTAGAGGAATAGATATTGTTGCAAGCAATTCAGACGGAACAAAATCAGTAAGTATTCAGGTAAAAACGAATAGTAAAGGTGAAAACAAATGGATTCTCAATAAGAAATCAGAAACATTTTTTTCTGATCATCACTACTATATTTTTGTTTCCTTAAAAACTCTTGGTACACGACCGCAATTCTATATTGTTTCTAGCAAAATTGTCGCTGAATATATATCTAGAAATCATCGTGAATGGCTTTTGGGTCAAAAGAGTGATGGTTCGGAAAGAAAAGATTCCAGTATTCGTAATTTCAGAGATCCTGATAATTTTCATCTGGAAGCATGGCATTTAATCGATATCTAGCACCTAACAAGCTGTTCAGTCCCGACCTAGCACAGCCACCATCATGTTTGCGCCTGGGAGAATTTGGTTTATCGTAACACTCCTTTACTTTAGCACTATAACCCTTAACAACAAATGCTGATAGCCTTTTTACGCTAAGGTGTATATCCGCGCATTCATGAGGTATATCCGTCACCCTAAACCCCTCTCCCAAAGAGGACGAAGGGCTTCAGAATGTACCTTATGGATTGAGAAACCGCTATAATATATAGACATTAAAAATTTCTGCACTTGTAAGATGGAATATTTATACATATTGGTTTCAGCTACAGAGCCATGCTTTAAGGTAGGTATAACAAGTAATATAGAGTCTCGCTTAAACTCTATTGAGGCTAGCTTTGGTAAAATAAACAAGCTGGAGAGTGAGGTGTATCAGCATCCACAGAGAAGAATAGTTGAAAAAATTGAGTCTGGAGTTCATGGATATCTTGATAAATACTCATTTCACACATCCAAATTAGGAAATGGTTCAACAGAATGGTTTCATATTTCAGCCTTAGAAAAGTGCAAAATGCTTATTGAAATTTTTCAGGGCGAGATCAACGATCTAGAGTTCGTATCTCATCTCGATAAATTTATGATGCCCGTCGATTACTCAAGCAAAATATCATCAATAAATAAAGCAAAAGAATTTCATGATTTTCACACAAAGATTATACATGATTTAGATGACTTAATTTACAATAATAAAAACGCAGCGAAATTCTTTGTCAGCGAGGGCACATATATAATAGAGATTCCAGAGAAGCCAGCAATAGAAATCAGGAAACTTCCAAGGTTTGAATGGGTGAGAGTACGCGATAATCAAATAATACTCGATATACGAGAATTAAACAAGTGGAAACGCGAAAGAATTCATAACGAATTAAGGAAGTTAGTTGAGATAAAATTTTTCAACAAAATCTTTCTCAAGGATTTATCTTCTTGGATGAAACTCAAAGAGATGAATAATGATTACCTTAGTTAAGAAGTGAGTTAAAGAGAGAATCATGAACATTAGCATAGAGTTGCCTTCTGATCTGGAAAATGAACTCTCCGCTGAGGCATCTCAACTTAAATTGCCTCTGTCAGAGTATATTCTTCGCGTTCTCTCCTTTCGCCCTTTCCTTCAAAACCCTCCCAAAACAGGACTAGATCTCGTTGCCTACTGGGAAAGCATAGTTTGGGTTAGAATTATAGTCACCACCCGTAAGGTTTCTTGATATATGGAGTCTTCCTATGCCCCAAGCCTTAAAAGCAGTTTACCAAAATGGCACATTTATTCTTCAGTCAGCCTGTAACTTACCTGAAGGCATTGAAGTTGAGCTTTTTGTGCAATCAGCCCAAGTTGCTCCACCTAGGATTACTGATATTACTGCTAGACAAAACTTTCTAAAACTATTGGTTGAGCGAATGCAACAAAACCCTATTCCTGCTCATGCTCCTCATTTTACACGGGATATGTTGCATGAACGCGGTTGACACAAATATCCTGATTTACATTAATGATCCCCGCGATCCTGTTAAACAAACAATAGCAGCTTCTTTGGTATCTTCATTAACAGACGGGGTTTTGATCTGGCAAGTTGCCTGTGAGTACTTGGCAGCAAGTCGCAAGCTGGAAGCATTGGGTTATAACAGAGTGCAGGCTTATCAAGACATTCGCGACTTGCAACAAGTTTGGTACACAGTTTTGCCCACTTGGGCTGTTATTGATCGTGCTGAGGACTTAATGAATCGTTTTAGTCTGTCCCACTGGGATTCGATGGTGGTTGCTGCTTGCTTAGAAGCAAACGTTGCAACTCTCTATACAGAAGACTTTGGGTATTCAGATATTGATGGGCTAAAAATTGTCAACCCTTTTAGTTAAGGAGAGAATCGTGAATATTAGCATAGAGTTGCCTTCTGATCTGGAAAATAAACTCTCCGCTGAGGCATCCCAACTTAAATTGCCTCTGTCAGAGTATATTCTTCGCGTTCTCTCCTTTCGCCCTTTCCTCCAAAACCCTCCCAAAACAGGACTAGATCTCGTTGATTACCGGGAAAGCGTTGGCGGAATCAACTCTCGACCCGATATCGCTGACAGCCAGGAACACGCCCGCCGATTGCGTAACTAAGCTGAAAAACGCGAAAGAGCCTAGGTAGCCCATGTATATAGTCGACACCGATGTCATGATCGACATTATCCTACAAGCATCTAAATTTTTAGATCCCTTTAGAATAAAAAATATTTGTGGTTTGTTTGGTATCCTCCTGCAATGCACAAGATGAAAAACGAGTCGCTCACCTACACACACCAATCAGTCCTGCGCTAGAATCAATTTATAGTTATGCGACGAGATTTCTGCGATGGCAGACCCTTCTAGCCCCTCTCCAACATCCCTCAATTTGTTGCTCCATGAAATTGAGGCAACACCCCAGACTTATTGGGGAGAAATTTTAGACATCTTACGTCAGTTTCGACAGAATGTTGTATCAACTCCTTCAACTATTGATCCTGAACAAGCACGAAAAAATCAAGCAGCCGTAGACCTTTTAGATTCATGGCTGGGTGATGATCAGGATGAAGCAGAGCATCAGCAAGCATGGGACTTTTTGAAAACCGCTTTGGATGAAGATCGCTTGTCTGAGCGTCCGCTATTTCCATGAGCCGATTGTTGTCGCAACAACCAATGTAGGTCATTTGTCCCGATTTGTTACGGCACTAGATTGACAAACTATTCTATGAGGTGATCAGTGCTTTGTATTGGGGGAGGAGTTCTTGACACCTTGGCTGAGATGTTTTCCGAGTGAGCCAATTGGGGGGCGATCGCCCCTCACACCAACACTGTTGCCCATGAAAGTTTGTAGATGATCTGGCAATTTTTGACACCTCAGCATTTATATGCTAAAGTTTCCGTCAAGTGCAGTTTTGAAAGGGTTTCGGCTTTCCAGCATCTTAAAACAGCTTGGTTGCTAATCACTATCTGATTAATAGTTAGCCCTCTTAAAAAAAGTTAGATGGTATTAATTTTAATTTGAGGAAAGGAACAATGGCAAAATTTCTAAATACAAGTGCTACGAATTATTTTCTTGAAGAACTTATCAAAACAGCAAAAGATCGTCTTATTTTAATTAGCCCATTTCTTAAGCTGAATGACAGGCTCAAAGAACTTCTTGAAGATAAAGATAGGCTTAAAATTGATGTCAGAATAGTTTATGGAAAAAATGAACTTCAACATCAAGAAATAAATTGGCTCAAGGAACTTAACTATATCCGAACAAGTTTTTGTAAAAATCTTCATGCTAAATGCTACATCAATGAAGAATTATGTATTGTAACAAGTCTCAATCTTTATGAGTTCAGCCAGATCAATAATAACGAGATGGGAATTCTCATTCGTAGAGGTGAGGATGCTGTTTTATACAAGGATGCTTACGAAGAAGCTCAACGAATCATCAGAATCAGTGATGAAATAAAAATTTCACTGGAGAAAGTAAAGAAAGTATCAAGCAAAATAGATCCGAAATTAGAATCTGAAAATGGCACTCATCAAAAAATTACTACATCAAAATTGGCACAGAAACTTGGCATAAAAACAAACATCCTTCTTGATAAACTTATTAGTTCTAGTTATATTGAGGTTAAAGAAGGAAAGAACTACCTCACAGATAAAGGCAAAGAAGCAGGGGGTGAATTCAAAATGAGTCAAAAATATGGCCCGTATTTTATTTGGCCTGATGATTTTTCAATATAGTTAATCAAAACAGATGGGCAATCAATAGCTTTGTAATGTATTAAACTGGGTCAAATTAGTCAAGATGAGCAAAGAAGGGTTCCTGCCACCTTGACTGTTTTCTGAGTGAGCCAATCGAGGGGGCGATCGCCCCTAAGGCAAATACACCCCAATGGCGTTATGCACCCGCGCCGCACCCGCTGGAGGCCGATCCACCAACTGCCCCCCTAGGTAAAAGGAAGAAGAACTGCCGCCATCGAGGTTAAGGGCGTGGGTCATGCCCAACCGTTGGGCTAGGCTTGTCAGTTCTGGCAGTGAAGGGCCGCGGCCTTCAATGCGATTATGTACCACTGCGAGGATGACGTTACCGTTGGCGGTTGTGCCGATCAGCGTCCGGGAGGCGGCTTGTTGGGCAAAGGCGGCGCTGAACTTTTCCGCCTCCGCATTGAGCACCACCCGGCCCCCCTCCAACAGGAGCGGCCCCGCCGCCATAATATGGGGGTAGTTACCGAAATCCTGGGGCGTGGTTGTGCTCGTCAGCGTCAGCCGCATTCCCACCGGCAACTGATCGCGGGACACACTCCCAGCGCGAATCACCAACAAATAGCCATCCGCAGGCAAGGGAAATTCCACCTCCCCCGCCGTCCCCCCGGCATAGTGCTCCTGTACCTGATTCCCTTCCACATAAATGATAATTTCATTATTGGTGAGGGGGCGGTAGGATACGCCCCAATCGGGGGTATAGCGGGCCATGCCCGCTTGAACGTAGCCGCTGTTGAGGTGAGAGAGAAAGAGCCGTTGCCCCGTGGCGGTGGTGATCGTTTCCTGTAAACTGAGGCGGCCAATTCTAAACCGGCCTTCATCGTTCCAGGCGATCGCCCCTCGATTGAGAATCGGCCCCGAGAACCAACGGCCATCCCGCCGCATCGCCCCCAAAGGCAGACGGTTATTGCGGTTAAAAAACCCGGCATTAATCGCCGCAAACGTTCCCCACCGTTGCCCCATCTCCGCTAAGGGACTCGTTCCCTCCATGCGATAGGGATCGCTCCAGATTGGCCGCAACGCCACCCCGCGATTATTGGCGGCAAACTCCAAGGAAAAAACAGGAAAGCGATCGCTCCCTAACACGACATAGCGTTTTTGCCAGCGGATCCCCGGTTGCCAGCGGGTATCCTCCGGCTCAAAAGTGGCATGATCCACCTGAGCCAGTTGTAGCGGTGCGAGGGCAGATTCTGCCATCGCTGGGCGGGGGGCTAATTCCGCCGCGATCGCCCCAAAAAAGCCCATTACCAAGAATGGGATGCTACCGTGAGAGATCCACAGCCGTAGCCTGAGTTTGATCCGTTGCGCTCTCTTGCTCAATGCACAAATTTCCTATAATAATTATTCAATCCAACGGTGAGCGCGATCGCCCAACCGGTTAAGCCGCTACAGCGATAACCGAGGATCTCCTGGTATCACGTCACCCTAACCGATCCCGCTCCGTTTCATCCCCTTAAACGAGAACATTTAAGTTGGGAGCAGCTCACCATCCTCACAGAGGATCCGCAGCGGTTCACACTTTTTACGTTCGCTATTACAGCAATCTCTATCATTTTCGTCAATATTACTCACTATGGATCAGATCATGGAGCCAACCCCGCAACTGTCCCACCCCACCGCTGACCCCCAACACCCCTATCCCGGTCAACCTTGGCTCGTTCAAGAGCGCGATGCCTGCGGCGTTGGATTCATTGCCAACAGCAGAAACGCCGCCGAACATCATTTGATCGAACAGGCGTTAATGGCCCTCAGTTGCCTAGAACATCGCGGCGGCTGTAGTGCTGACTACGATTCTGGCGATGGGGCGGGGATGATGACCGGCATTCCCCGTGAACTGTTCCAACCCTGGTTTGAGGAGCAGGGCCTGACCTTACCAGAGCCGGAAAAATTAGGTGTAGGCATGTTCTTCCTGCCGGTGGATGAGGCCGTAGCCCAAGAGCGGCGGCAACTGGTGGAAACCATCGCCCGCTCCGAAGGCCTCACCGTCCTCGGTTGGCGAGCCGTCCCCACCAACCCCGATGTTTTAGGCGTACAGGCCCGGGCCAACCTGCCCCGCATTGAGCAAGTTTTCATCACCTCCGCCGACCTAGCGGGGGATGCCCTCGATCGCCGCCTCTATGTGGCCCGCAGTCGCGTCGGCAAACGCTTGGCCGATGACTTCTACGCCTGCTCCTGGTCTTGCCGCACCCTCGTTTATAAAGGCATGGTGCGCTCCGAAGTCCTGGGGCGGTTCTATCTCGATCTCACCAACCCCCTGTATAAAAGCAAATTCGCCGTCTACCATCGCCGCTTCAGCACCAACACGATGCCCAAGTGGCTCCTGGCCCAACCGATGCGCATTCTCGGCCACAACGGCGAAATTAACACGTTGTTGGGGAATATTAACTGGATGACGGCGCGGGAAAGCAGCCTCGAATCCGCCGGGTGGAAACACGATGACCTTGCAGGGTTAACCCCCGTTGTCAACGCCGCCAATAGCGATTCCTCCAACCTCGATAGCGTCATGGAATTGCTCGTGCGCACCGGCCGCACCCCCTTTGAATCAGCGATGATCCTCGTCCCGGAGGCCTACAAAAACCAGCCGGAACTGGAAAATTACCCCGAAATTACCGACTTTTACGACTACTACAGCAGCATCCAAGAACCTTGGGATGGCCCCGCCCTCTTGGTGTTTAGTGATGGTAAAACCGTTGGCGCAACATTGGATCGCAACGGCCTGCGCCCCGCCCGCTACAGCATCACGAACACCGGCTATATCATCGTTGCCTCTGAGGCTGGCGTAGTGGACTTCCCCCCCGAAGCGATTATTGAGAAGGGTCGCCTTGGCCCCGGTCAAATGATGGCGGTGGATCTGGAAACCCACGAAATTCTCCACAACTGGGAAATTAAACAGCGCATTGCCCAGGTGCATCCCTATCGCCAATGGATGGAAAAGCACCGCACCCCCATTGCTCGCCAGGAGTTTGAATCTGCTAGCTACCTCGATGGCCCGGCATTGCTCCAACAGCAAACCTCCTTTGGCTATACCGCCGAAGATGTGGAAATGGTCGTCGTTCCCATGGCTCTGCAAGGGAAAGAGCCGACGTTTTGCATGGGGGATGATATTCCCCTCGCAGTCCTTTCGGCAAAACCCCGCCTGCTGTACGACTACTTCAAACAGCGCTTCGCCCAAGTCACGAACCCCCCCATTGATCCCCTGCGGGAAAGTTTGGTGATGTCGTTGAGTATGTTTTTGGGGGAACGGGGCAATCTCCTCGAAACCACGCCGAAGGATAATGTGGTGCTGACCATTGATAGCCCAGTGCTCAATGAGGCGGAATTGGATCAGATTCGTGGGGCGGGGCTGAAGGTGACGGAACTTTCGACGCTGTTCCCCAGTGATGCTGGGCCAGAAGGATTACAACCCGCCATTGCTGCACTGTGTCAACAGGCGGTGGAGTCAGTCCGGGCGGGTAGTGAAATCCTGATTTTGAGTGACCGTCCCCATGGCCCCCTCCAAGGTGAAACCGCCTACATTCCGCCCCTTCTCGCCGTGGGAGCCGTCCATCAACACCTGATTAAAGCGGGGCTACGGCTCAAAGCCTCCCTGGTGGTGGATACCGCCCAATGCTGGAGTACGCACCATTTCGCCTGTTTAATCGGCTTTGGGGCTTCGGCGGTTTGCCCCTATCTCACCCTGGAAACGATCCGGGTGTGGTGGCAGGAGGAGAAAACCCAAAACCTGATGGAGCGGGGCAAAATTGAAACTGTCAGCCTCGCCCAGGCCCAAACCCACTACCGCCAAGCCGTAGAGGCCGGCATTCTCAAAATTCTCTCGAAAATGGGGATTTCGTTGCTAGCCTCCTACCATGGGGCGCAAATTTTCGAGGCCATTGGCTTAGGAACTGAGGTGATTGACCTGGCCTTTACCGGCACGACTTCCCGCCTGGGGGGGATGAGCGTCGCCGATTTAGCCCGTGAGGCCCTGACATTCCATGCCCTCGCTTTCCCGGAACCCTCTGGGAAAAAGTTAGAAAACTATGGGTTGGTGAACTTTAAACCCGGTGGGGAATATCACATGAATTCCCCGGAAATGACGAAAGCCCTTCATAGTGCGGTGCGGGGCTTTGAAACCTTGGCCCACAACGGCACGGGGGCCAGTGCGTTAATTGCCGAGCGCTATGACCATTACCGCACCTATATGGAGCAGTTAAAGGGGCGGCCGCTGACGGCGTTGCGGGATTTGTTGGATTTCCAGAGCGATCGCCCCTCGATTCCCCTTGAACAAGTGGAACCGATCGAGGAAATTGTGCGCCGGTTCTGTACTGGGGCGATGTCTCTGGGTTCCCTCTCGCGGGAAGCCCACGAAACCCTGGCGGTGGCCATGAACCGCATCGGCGGCAAATCCAACTGCGGGGAAGGGGGAGAAGATCCCTTGCGGTTCACGACGATTAACGATGTGGATGAGACGGGACATTCTGCCACGTTCGCCCATTTGAAGGGGTTGAAAAAGGGCGATCGCGCCACCTCTGCCATTAAACAAATTGCCTCAGGGCGGTTCGGTGTCACGCCGGAATATTTAATGAGTGGCCAACAGTTAGAAATTAAGGTGGCCCAAGGGGCGAAACCCGGTGAAGGGGGACAATTGCCCGGTAAAAAGGTGAGCGAATATATTGCGATGTTGCGCCGCTCCAAGCCTGGTGTTCCCCTGATTTCCCCGCCCCCCCACCACGATATCTATTCCATTGAAGACCTGGCCCAACTCATCTTTGACCTCCATCAAATCCACCCCACTGCTAAAGTTTCTGTGAAGTTGGTGGCGGAAATTGGCATCGGCACGATCGCCGCCGGGGTAGCGAAGGCCAATGCCGACGTGATCCAAATTTCCGGCCATGATGGCGGCACGGGAGCCTCCCCCTTGAGTTCGATTAAACACGCCGGGGTTCCCTGGGAATTGGGCTTAACGGAGGTGCATCGCAGTTTGATGGAAAACCAACTGCGCGATCGCGTCCTGTTGCGGGCTGATGGCGGGATTAAGACCGGCTTTGATGTTTTAGTTGCGGCCTTAATGGGGGCCGAAGAATACGGGTTTGGTTCCGTGGCGATGATTGCCGAAGGCTGCATCATGGCGCGGGTCTGCCATACGAACAATTGCCCCGTGGGGGTGGCGACGCAACAGGAACGGCTGCGGCAACGGTTCCCCGGTACGCCGGATCATGTGGTGAACTTCTTCTACTTCATCGCTGAAGAAGTGCGCCAACTCTTAGCCCGGTTGGGTTATGCCCGGTTGGAAGAGGTGATCGGCCGGTCGGATTTGTTAGTACAGCGGCCCGATGCCGCCGTGGCGAAAACCGCCGCCCTGACCATGGCCTGCTTAACCCTTCCCCCTGTGAGTGAAAGCCGGGATTGGCTCAACCATGGGGAAACCCACGGCAATGGCCCAGTTTTGGAGGAGCAACTTCTTGCTGATGGGGAAATTTTGGAGGCGATCGCCCACCACGGCAACATCACCAAAACCCTGAAAATCCTCAACACCGATCGCACCGTCGGCGCTCGCATTGCTGGCCACCTGGCCCAACGCTACGGCAACGATGGATTTAAGGGGGAAATTCGCCTCAACTTCAACGGATCAGCGGGGCAAAGTTTCGGGGCCTTTAACCTGCCGGGGATGATCCTTCACCTGCAAGGGGAAGCCAACGATTATGTGGGCAAAGGCATGAATGGCGGTGAAATCATCATCACACCGCCCCCAGAGGCTAGCTATGAAGCGGCCACCAATGCGCTGATCGGCAATACCTGCCTCTATGGGGCCACAGGTGGCACAGTCTACGCCAACGGTCGTGCCGGGGAACGGTTTGCGGTGCGCAATTCCAAGGGTGAGGCGGTGATTGAAGGAGCCGGGGATCACTGTTGCGAATACATGACCGGGGGCGTAATTGTCGTTCTCGGTTCTGTGGGGCGCAATGTGGGGGCAGGGATGACCGGCGGTTTAGCCTATTTCTTGGATGAGGCGGGGAATTTCCCGGCGCGGGTGAATCCGGAAATTATCAAAATCCAACGGGTACAAACCGCCGCAGGGGAAGCGCAACTGAAAGAGATGATTACCGCCCACGCTGATCGCACCGGCAGCCCCAAGGCGAAGGTGATCCTCGCGGATTGGGCTACCTATCTGCCCCAATTCTGGCAAGCGGTTCCCCCTTCGGAGGCGGATACGCCGGAGGTGTGTGAGCCGGTGGCGGTGGCGGTTTAGGAGGGAACGGGGAATCTAGTCGGATTCCTGAGGCGGTGGAGGGTGCAAGTGTCCCACTCCACCGCCAGGAACTGAAGTTCCTGGCTCATAGCTCAAACCCGTTAAAACGGGTTGGGGAATGAGTGGGCTTTAGCCCACTTCCGCTATTAGCCTTGGGTTTTAACCCTAGGCGGGGCGGCTTCCCACTCTCTAGTCCCCAATTGCCTATTCCCGTGGCCTATCCTAAAAGGCGAAACCCTCCTCCGAATTGTTATGCAACAACAACCCCTACGCATTGGTATTCTCGGCGGTGGCTTTGGTGGTTTATACACGGCCCTACGCCTTAATCAATTGGTTTGGGAAGGCCCCCGGCCGGAAATTGTCCTGATCGACAAGAGCGATCGCTTTGTTTTTTCTCCCCTCCTTTACGAGTTAGTGACGGGGGAAATGCAGGCTTGGGAGGTGGCTCCCCCCTATGAGGAGTTGTTGGCGAATACGGGGGTGGTGTTCATTAAGGATGAAATTACCGGTATTGATGTGGCCAGTCACACCGTCCATCTCGCCCACCGAACGGCGTTGAAGTGCGATCGCCTCGTTCTCGCCCTTGGCGGTAAAACGCCCCCGACGGATATCCCCGGCGTAAAAGAACACGCCCTCCCCTTTCGTACCCTCACCGATGCCCACCACCTTCAGCAACGCCTGCGCCATTTAGAACAGTCTGACCGGGAGCATATCCGGGTGGTGATTGTGGGGGGGGGCTATACGGGCGTGGAATTGGCCTGTAAGTTGGCTGATCGCTTGGGGCAACGGGGGCGGATTCGCATTGTGGATCGCGGTAGCGAGATCCTCAAAGGTTCCCCCCCATTTAATCGAGAAGCGGCAAAACAGGCGTTAAGCGATCGCCAAATTTGGCTCGATTTTGACACCGAGATTGAAGCAATTCACCCCGAGGCGATGTTGCCTCCGCAACGCTTTGCGACCGCTTTACGGTATAAAGGACAGGTGGATACCATCAGTGCGGATCTTGTGTTATGGACTGTGGGGACAGCCGTGGGGGAACTGATCCAAAATTTACCCTTACCCAAAACCGCCCAAGGTCGGGTACAGGTGGAACCCACCCTGCAAGTACCGGGTTTTCCCTCCTGTTTTGCCCTGGGGGATGCCACGGACTGCATTGATGCCACGGGGCAGATGCTCCCGGCGACGGGTCAGGTGGCGCTCCAGCAGGCGGATTTCTGCGGCTGGAATGTCTGGGCCTCCCTCAATGACCGGCCGCTGCTGCCTTTCCGCTATCAACCCTTGGGGGAAATGCTCAGTTTAGGGGTGGATGCAGCGACGCTAACGGGGTTGGGGTTACAGTTAACCGGGCCGGGGGCCTACTTAGCCCGCCGCTTGGCCTACCTCTACCGCCTGCCCACGCTCCAACATCAACTCACCGTCGGGCTGAACTGGTTAACACGACCGTTACTCAATCACTTGGTGCAAGAGACTTAGGGGATTATGGCAAAACCAAAGGTAATTTTTCTCGATGCGGTGGGGACGTTGTTCGGGGTGCGGGGCAGTGTGGGGAAAGCCTATAGTGCGATCGCCCGCGATTTTGGCGTTTCCACCTCAGCGGCGGCAGTGAATCAAGCCTTTTATGAAAGCTTCCAAGCCTCTCCCCCCCTGGCTTTCCCCGATATTTCCCTGATGGAATTACCGGAAAAGGAATATGCCTGGTGGGAGGCGATCGCCCGCACCACGTTTACGCAAGTGGGGGTAATCGACCAGTTTGAAGACTTCGATGCCTTTTTTAACCGGCTCTACGGCTATTTTGCCCTCCCCGATGCCTGGATTCTCTATCCTGATGTCAAAAAAATGCTCTACCGCTGGCAGGAAATCGAAGAAATCGAACTGGGGATCATTTCCAATTTTGACACCCGGATCTATGCCATCCTCGACACCTTCGGCCTGATGCAATTTTTCAAAACCATCACCCTCTCCTCAGTGATTGGCTCCGCTAAACCGGAGGCGAAAATTTTCCAAGTAGCCTTGAAAAAACACCATTGCGCCCCCAATCAAGCCCTTTACATTGGCGATAGTGTAGAAAATGATTATAAAGGAGCCAAGGCAGCGGGGATCAAGCCCTATCTGCTTAAACGGGAGCCATTGGTGGAAGCCAAGCCTGCGGACTAAAGCGCCATCAACCTCACTTTGCCTTCAGACTCAACCGGGAGAACAACAGCCTTGGATGCGGCCAACCAGCAGAAAATTTTAGGGTACTTCATCGAGGAGGCCAAGGAACATCTGGAAACCCTCGCAGAGGGTTTAATGGACTTGTCCAAGGTGATCAGCGACCCGGAAGAGATTAACGAACTCTTTCGGGCGGCGCACTCGGTGAAGGGTGGCTCTGCGATGTTGGGTTACAACAGCATCCAACGGACGGCCCACCGTTTAGAGGATTGTTTCAAAATCCTCAAGGAGCATGATATTCCCGCCGACTCGAAGTTAGAGTCTTTATTTCTCAAGGGCTATGACACGCTCCACACGCTAATTGATCAGTTAGAAAGCCCCTTTGGGTTACGGGATGAGGAGGCGGATAAGATTACGGCGGCCGCTGACCCGGATTTTGCGGAGTTGGAAGCCTATTTAAACCAGTTGGTGAATGGGGTGATTCCGGCTCCGGCTCCGGTAGTGCAGGCGGCTCCGATGGCCATGGCTCCAGAGCAGGCGGAGTTTAGTAAAAAGGTGACGGTATTGCTCAAGGAAATGCTGACGCTGTTTAAGCAGAAGCCCAGTCCGGCGGGGCGCAAGGAGCTACAGAAGCGCTGTGTGCGGCTAGCGAAGTTGGCCCCCAATGTGAAGCCCTGGCAGCGGTTGACAAAGGCTTGCCATCAGGCGGTGGGGAATCCGAAGTTTGGTTATCGGACGTTGGCCCCGGTGGTGATTCAGGAGTTAAAGCAGGGGAGCGATCGCCTCGCCCTCAAGCAGGGAGATCAAGTGAAGATCAGCCCAGAGTTGCGGCAGTTGGCCACGGCAAAAGTTCCCCAAATCCTGATCCCGGTGGAGCCAAAGGCGGCGGCGCGGACGTTGTTACGGGCCTTTGATAAGCAGCAGGTGGGGCAGTTGGTGAAGTTACTGTCGGAAGTCTCTTAGGAGGTTTTTCAATGGGTGTGGAATCTTGGGGAAGGCTCATCTTTGGGGCATTTGCTTGGATTTTTTTCGGGTTAACCCTGTGGCGTTTGGGGTCTTTTGTGCGCGATCTTTGGATACGAGCGGCAACAATGCACCGCATTCCCTGTACTCAATGCCAATTTTTCACCAATCAAACGGTGTTAAAATGCACAGTCCATCCCGATTGGGCAAACACGGAAACCGCGATCTTCTGCCGCGACTTCCACCCCCAAGACTAGCTTTAGTGTCATCATGATCAGGAATTACAGCTTGTTCGGTAGATACTTGTAACACCTTTGTGATAAACTGATGCTGAAGTCAATTCAGACCAGATTCACCCATGAGCCGTTACTCTGTTGATCTTAGGGAAAAAGTTGTCACCGCCTATAAGTTGGGCAAAGGCTCAATTCGGCAACTTGCAGATCAATTTACGATTAGTCCTGCTACTGTTCATAGTTATATCAAAAAATACCGAGAAACTCAAGATCTAACTCCTAAAAAGCCAGGGCCGAATCGTCCTGGAAAGCTGGAACCTTATCGAGAGTTTATCATTCAGATGGTACAGGATTACCCAGATTGGACAGTTCGACAGTATCGAGAACATCTCCTGAACGAGCAGGATGTTTATGTCAGTGTGGGAGGGATGTGTGGATTTCTCAAAAAAGAGGAATTAACTCAAAAAAAAACTTACCGCTCAGAAAAAGTGGCAACAGAAGAAGGTCAACAACAGCGAGTTGATTACCGCGAGCGGGTTCGAGATGTACCACAG
>JAABSU010000205.1 GCA_011390265.1 Spirulina sp. | reverse complement strand
TTTTTCCGCCAACAGTTCCATCACCTGCGCCTTCTTAAACTCGCGGCTACTATTCTCCTGACCATCGGTAATAATCACAAACACCACCTGATCCGGCTTTTCCCCCGCTGGCATCGTTGCCAAACGATGGGCCAGATCGATGATGCCCCGACCGATCGCATCGAGCAACGGCGTTGAAGCACGGGGCACATAGGTTTCTCGACTCAAGGCCGCCACCTGGTCAATGGGGGCAAACTGATAAATCACTTCGTAGGGATCTTGGCTGTCAAACTGCACCAATGTTAAGGTTGCCCGCCCTGCCCCTTCCTGCTGACTGGCTAAAAACTGATTAAACCCCCCAATCACATCATCCTGGATCGTTTCCATCGAACCGGTACGATCCAAAATCATTGAAATGTGCGTATAGGTTGCTGACATGATTCCTCCTGAGGGCGATCGCCCCTAATTCTCTCAATTCTAGGCCAAGTTTCAAACTCCGTAGGGGCGAAAAATTTTTCGCCCCTACGGATGATCAAGGATTAACAGAGGATTAACATTGGCGCGATCGCGCAATTTGCCAACTCAGCAACATCACCGGAATCATCCCCACCAATAAAATCGCTAAGGCTGGGGCCGCCGCCTCAATTAACCGCTCATCGGAGGCGTACTGATAGACCCGCACCGCCAACGTGTCAAAGTTAAAGGGGCGAATCACCAACGTTGCGGGCAATTCCTTCATCACATCGACAAAAATCAACATTGCCGCCGTCAGCAACCCACTTTGCAAGAGGGGAACGTGAACCTTAGCCAACGTCGAAAGGGGACTATGGCCGAGGCTGCGGGCCGCTTCATCGAGGTTGGGCTGGATTGTACCGAGGCTGGATTCCACCGTATGGAAGGAGACGGCGAGGAACCGCACCAAATAGGCAAAAATAAGGGCGGTAATTGTGCCACTGAGGAGCAGGCCCGTGGAAAGGTTGAAGTGCGATCGCATCCAACTATCAATGGCATTATCCACCTGACCCATGGGGATCAACGTCCCCACCGCAATCACCGACCCCGGCACGGCGTAGCCCATGGCCGCCAATCGCACCGAAATCGTCATGCCCCAAGTTTGGCGCAACCGCTGCCCATAGGCCATCACCAGGGCCAAAATCACCCCCAACAGGGCGGTAATCGTTGCCAAAATAAAGCTGTGGGCGGAGAGTTGCCAAAAGGCGACGTTAAGGCTGCGCTCCCAATGGGCGATCGCCATCTGTAGCAATAACCCCAAGGGCAACAGGCAACCCAACACCACCGGCAACGCACAAGCTAGGAATGCTGCGGCTGCCCGGCCCTGCTTTAAAATGTAGGGTTGAAAGGGTTTAGCGTGGCCGGCGGTTTGGTAATACTTCGCCTTACGCCGCGACCATCGCTCAACGACAATCAACACCAAAATAAACAACAACAACACCGCCGCCAATTGGGCTGCCGCGTCCCGTTCCCCCATCCCCAACCAGGTGCGATAAATCCCCGTCGTGAACGTGGTAATTCCGAAAAATTCCACCGTCCCAAAATCATTAAGCGTCTCCATGAGCGCCAGGGCTAGCCCAGCGGCGAGGGAGGGCCGAGCCAAGGGCAACGCCACCCGCCAAAAACTCCGCCACGGGTTACACCCCAGGGAGCGACTGGCTTCGAGGGTACAGGTGCATTGCTCTAAAAAGGCCACCCGTGCGAGGAGGTAAACGTAGGGATAAAGGACGAGGACGAGGAGGGCGATCGCCCCTCCCATGGAGCGCACCGGGGGAAACCAATAGTCCTGCATACTGGCCCAGCCAAATTGGTTCCGCAACCAAGTTTGAATCGGCCCGTAATATTCCAACAATTCTGTATAAACGTAGGCGAGGAGATAGGCCGGCGCGGCCAGGGGCAGGAGGAGGAGCCATTCCAAACTGCGGCTACCGGGAAAGCGGCACATGGTCACGAGCCAAGCGGTTCCCGTTCCCAGCAATAAAACGCCGATGCCCACCCCCACCATCAGGATCAGGGAGTGGGTGATATAATCCTGCAAAACTGTGGCAACAAGATGCTGCCAGATCTCGCCGGAGTCTTGGAAGATGCGGCTCAGGACGGCGAGAACGGGGAGGGAAATGATCAGGGCGATCGCCCCCACACTTAGAGTCCAACTACTATTTAGCCCAATGCGAGAAATGAGGTGATTGATGAAATCAAGGGCTTTATGGGTGGGTCGGGAAAAGGAAAAACTAGACAAGGGCGGCCTACACTCCAGGGGCTTCCGATAATTTTAATGCAAATGACTTGCAATAATTCCTCTAGAATCATACTATACATCCCTTACGCTTCGGCGGCCCCGCGCTAAATTTCTTAATGGGGTTGGCTCAACTCTGCTCATCATCTTTGACTGCTCTATGGCTGTACCCACCCTTGCAATTTCCCAACTGACGAAACAGTTTGCCAATACCCCTCAACCGGCAGTACGGGAGGTCTCCCTGGAATTATACGATGGCGATATTTTGACGCTGTTGGGGCCTTCGGGATGTGGCAAAACGACGTTGTTGCGGTTGATTGCGGGGTTTGAAGATCCCGATGGGGGGGCGATCGCCATTAATGGCCAAACCGTCAGCGGTGCGGGTCAGGATGTCCCCCCGGAACAGCGGGGCGTGGGGATGGTGTTTCAGGATTATGCTCTGTTTCCCCATTTAACGGTGGCGGAAAATATCGCCTTTGGGTTGCAGAATGGGGGCAAGTTGACGGCAAGCACGAAGGAGCGCATTGGCCAGGTGTTACACCTCGTTGGCTTGGAAGGCTTGGGCCGCCGTTACCCCTACCAACTCTCCGGCGGCCAACAGCAACGGGTGGCCCTGGCCCGGGCCTTAGCTCCCCGGCCGGCCTTGGTATTGTTGGATGAACCCCTGAGTAATTTAGATGTGCAGGTGCGATCGCACCTCCGCCAAGAACTGCGGCGCATTCTCAAAGCCGCAGGTACATCGGCGGTTTTCGTCACCCATGATCAAGAGGAAGCCCTGGCGATTTCTGATGGGGTGGGGGTGATGCAGGGGGGGCAATTGGAGCAGTTAGACCGGCCCGAAACGGTGTATTACGAGCCGCGATCGCGCTTTGTGGCGGAGTTTGTCACCCAGGGCAATTTAATCCCGGCCCGGCGGGAGGGGGATTTGTGGGTGACGGAAGTGGGGGCGTTTGCCCTCGATGGCCCCTGGGATCACCCCGATGCTGACTTAATGATCCGCCAAGAACAAATCCAACTTTTGCCCGATGCTGAAGGCTTGGGGGTGGTGAGCGATCGCCAATTCCTCGGTCGCGAACAATCCTATCAAGTCCAACTCCCCAGCGGCACCCCCCTCAAAGTCCGCACCATCACCCACCAGCCCCTAGCAGTAGGGACAAGAGTGGCGATCAAAATCGACCCCTTCGGCCTCCAACGCTTCCCCGCCCTCAAGTAATCATCGTGGCTCAAGAGTATAATTCTGAGGATGTTGCATCTGAGCCGTCGGAGACAAAACTGTTGAATACCATTTTGACCCTGGGTGGGATTACCATCTTACCCCTGTTCGCGTTTTCGATGATTGCCGTCGTGCTGATTGGTGAAAGGCTGCTGTTTTGGTGGCGGGTTCATCAACAGCAGCGGCGGTTTATGATGACCGTTCTGGCTGCCTATCGGGAAGATCCCCAGGGGGCGATCGCCTACCTCAAAACCAAGCCCAACCTCCCCATTGCCCGCATTTTCCTCGCCGCCCTCATCCTCCCGGAACCCACCCCAGCGGAATTCTCCCTCGCCCTCGAAACTGCCGCCCAAGCTGAACTTCCCATCCTCAAACGGTTTAATACTGTCTTTGAAACCATCATCACCGCTTCTCCCCTGTTGGGGTTATTGGGGACAATCTTGGGGTTAATGCGCACCTTCGTTAACCTCAATCTGGGTGCTCAGACCCTCTTTCAAACTGCCGGGGTGACAAGGGGGATTGCGGAAGCCTTGATCTCTACTGCCGCTGGGCTGATCATTGCGATCGCAACCCTCTTATTTGCCAACCTATTTCGGGGCTTGGCCCGCCGTCAAACCATTCTAATTCAAACTGCTGGCGGCCAACTAGAACTCCTGTATCGCCGTAATTATCGTATTCCTGTGAATTCTCACAATGAACAATGGGAAGGTGATCGCCCTGCTTAATTTCCCTCTCCCTCGTTACTTGGCTCTGCCAAGTAATGCTCCCCTGGAGGCTCTGCCTCCTCAAATGGCGGCAAAGCCGCCCAATGCCCATGCCATGGCACGAGATTTGTAGGGGCGAAAAATTTTTCGCCCCAATTTTACGCCGTGACCGAGGCTTGGGGTTTGGCGAAAATCATCCGACCCGCCGATGTTTGCAGTGCCGAAGTCACCACCACCGGCAACTCATCACCAAGGTGCTCATAGCCCTCTTCCACTACCACCATTGTGCCATCGGCTAAATAACCAACGCCCTGCTCCGGTTCCTTGCCTTGCTTGAGAATTTTAAGATCAATAGTATCGCCAGGGATGTAAATGGGACGGATGGCTTTCGCTAAATCATTGACATTGAGCACCGCCACTTTTTGCAAGTTGGCAACCTTGCTGAGGTTGTAATCATTGGTCAACAATGTGCCGTTAATTTCCTGGGAAAACCGCACCAATTTAGCATCAACGGTGGCAATATCATCATAGTCTGTGGGATTGATTAGGATTTTGTCTGGGAAAGCAGTTTGCATCCGTTTGAGAATATCTAAACCCCGCCGGCCCCGCATCCGTTTTTGATCATTGGAACTGTCGGCTAAAAGTTGCAACTCTTGGAGCACAAATTGAGGGATGAGAATTTGCCCCTCAATAAATCCGGTGTTGAGCAATTCTTCGATGCGACCATCGATGATGCAACTGGTGTCGAGAATTTTCGTAATGGCGGGCCGCAGCGTTCCCTCGGCCACCAGCAGACTTTCGATACTGTTAGGATTGATCAGCCGTAAAAATGTGCGGCCGTGGGTATCCGCCAACGTCACCCCGAGGAACGAAAACATCACACTCACCAAAACCGCTAACATCGGTTTAACGAGGCTCACCTCTTTGGGAATCGGTAACAGAAAGATGGGTGCTAGCATCAGGTTGGCGAGGAGCAGCCCAATCACCCAACCCACAGCGCGGGTGAGGATGACTTCGATGGGCATTTTGCGCACCCTGGCTTCGAGGCGGCGGTAGGTGGTTTGGGCGGTTAACCCTACCGCTAAACCGATGATCGCCCCGAAACTGGCGATGATCAGCCGAACGGCTTCGATGTTGGTGACTTGCAACAACACATCGGGGGGTACAATGTCGATCGCCTCGTAACCAACCCCAGCCAGGGCCAAAACAAATATGCTGATAATGACGGCATCTATCATGATGATCCCCAAATTTGGGTAATTTTAACGTTAGCCCCGTGGCTAAACTGTTCCCATTATATCGGGGCCGGTGGGGGTGGCTTGATTCGGTTTTCTAGACAAGCTCAGGGGGTATGTTTGGATAAGATGGCGATCGCCTCGGCTTATATTCATCTCCCCTTTTGTCGGCGGCGGTGTTTTTACTGTGATTTTCCGATCTCCGTGGTGGGCGATCGCCCCGATTCCCCCAGCATTCCCGCCTATTTGGGATTTCTAAAACAGGAGATCCACCTCACGGCCCAACGCCATCCCCCCCACCCCTTAGCAACGGTGTTTTTTGGCGGCGGCACGCCCTCTCTGGTGGCTCCGGCCCAATTGGGGGCGATTTTGCACCAACTGGATCAGACCTATGGATTGGCCCCAGGGGTGGAAATTTCCATGGAGATTGATCCGGGGACGTTTGATCTGGGGAGATTGCAGGATTATCGGGGGGTGGGGGTGAATCGGTTTAGTTTGGGGGTGCAGGCGTTTCAGGATGAATTGTTAGCCCGGTGTGGGCGATCGCACAATCTCGCAGATGTCGAAACGGCTTTAGACTATTTCCACCAAGCCCAGATTGAAAATTTCAGCCTCGATCTAATTTCCGGCCTGCCCCATCAAACCCTAGAGCAATGGGAGGAATCCTTGAGGAGGGCGATCGCCCATCAGCCCCACCATCTTTCCTGTTATGACCTCGTACTCGAACCCGTCACCCCCTTCGGCAAACGCTACGAACCCGGCACAGCTCCCCTCCCTGAAGATACCCTCACGGCGCAAATGTACCGCACCGCTCAAGCTCGACTCACCGCCGCCGGTTACGACCATTACGAAATCTCCAACTATGCCCAACCGGGCCACCAATGCCGCCACAATCGCACCTATTGGGAAAACCGCCCCTATTATGCCTTTGGCTTAGGGGCCGCCAGCTATACCCCTGAGGGCCGCTTTACCCGACCCCGCACCCGTGCTGATTATTTTGCTTGGGCGGAGGCGGGGGCTGTGGCAGCAGTGGAGGAGGTGAGGGAATGCGATCGCCTTTTAGAAACTTTAATGTTAGGGTTGCGACTCACCGAAGGGATTGCCTGGAAACGCTTCACCCCCGTTGAACAGGCCCAAATCCGCGCCACCCTCGCCCCCTATGCTGCTCAGGGTTGGG
>JAABSU010000204.1 GCA_011390265.1 Spirulina sp. | reverse complement strand
CCTGAATATTGCCGGTATTGACCACCGTTCCCCCCAGTAAGCTCAAATTACCAGGGGTGAATAAATGACCACCATTGATAATTCCGCCCGGTTGTTCACTTAAAAAAGAAAATTGATTAGGGTTGCCGATTAATTGACTGTAATCATTAGAGCCAAAGGCATTAAACCAACCCCCCTCAAAGCCAATACGATCCGCAGTCGTCGCCGTGAAACTACCCGACAGATCTAAACTTGACCCCGGCCCAAAAATAATCCCCGCCGGGTTCATCAGGTATAAATTTGCACCACTGCCCGCAACCTGCAATAACCCATTAATCACCGAAGGATCGCCCCCCGTCACCCGCCCCAAAATATTCTCAATCCCCGGCTGGCTCAAAAACTGGGCAATTTCCCCCGCACTGAGGCCAAATTGCTGGAAGCTGTGAAAAAGATTAGCCCCGGCCTGTGTGCCGCCGGTAATCCGATAGGTTTGCCCTTGGTATTCGATCAATGTGCCGGTGCCGTCGGGGGTGATGGTTTGGCTGTAGGCTGGAGGGAGGATAAACCCGATATTAATCAGGGAAATTAGCCCAATTTTAAGAAATCGCTCTTGCATAGAGATGGCGTTTGCTTCCAATAATGAATTTTTGCATTATGTTGTGTAGATGCAAGTGGAGAAGGTGCGTGAGGGGTGAATTTGCCCTTCAGGACTAATCTGCGTTACCAGGGGTTGCCAATCAGGGTGAAAGCGCTCCAATAATAAGGATGAGAAAAATCCACCTGACCTAAAGCGACTAATTCAGGAGGAAGGGCGACGATCTGAGCACCACTCACTAGATTAACCCCATCGAGGTAAATTTCCCCCCGTAACATGGCTAACTGGGCTTGGCGGAGGGCTTCGGCTTTGATGGGGGCAGTTTGTAGCTGTTGATAAAATACACTCATTAGGCCCAAGGTTCCCAAATCACTGACATACCACAGACTCCCCAAGGCAGACTTTACGCCGGCCTGGAGGGCAAACCCAGAAAAGCCTAATTCTGCTTCGTTACTGCCTAAGGCGGTGCGGCAGGCACTGAGGACGAGGAGTTCTACGGGGGGATTGTTTAAGCCCAGTTCCCGGATGCGATCGAGGGTGAGGCGATCGCCCCACAGTTCAATATAGGAATCTGCCGGACTGCCGGGGTTAAATTCTCCATGGGTTCCGAGGTGAATGATGGGGTAAGGGAGGCGATCGCGCGCTGCTCGTAACTGTTGCAGGGTGAAATCTTCATTGATCAGTTTTTCGCCGGTACCGATTTGCTCGGTGATCATGCTCAATTCCAGGGGCACAGCAGGTAAGGGGGCTTGGGCGGTAAATTCTGAAGCGCCCATGGCTAAGACTGGCAAACCTTGAATCGATTGATAGGTGTGTTCGGTGAGGGAAAGGCTGGGCATGAGGCCGACGCTGTACTGTTCAATTAAAAATTGTGCGCCGTCATGGAGGGCGGCAAAGGGAATGAAGCGCAGGCCGGTATCGGCAATGATGCCAATGTGATCAATTTGATAATCCGTGAGTTCTAATCGCAGTGGGGCGATCAGCCAATTGTAGAGTTCTTGGGCGGGTTGGAGGTAACTACGCCCGGATGTGCGCGGGATAGCGCGGGCCAATTGGGAGACGGCTGCGGTGGCTTGGTGACGGTTGACCCGGAGGCGTTTTAAAATGGGTGTGCCGGTGGGGGTGACAAGGACTAATTGCAGTTCGTCGGTTTCTGCGGGAACAATGCTCCGTTGGGCGAGGGGGAAGGGGTCGTCGAGAGCGGCACTGGCGAGGAGCGATTCTGTGAAATCTTCGCTGGTTTCTAAGCCCGTAGGGACAAAGGTGATGTAAAGGATCGCGGGGGTTTGGCCGGTTTGTTTGGCAATCCGCTGAAGCATATCTTGGGCTTCAGTCAATGTCATTTCGGGAACAGGATCTACTCCTAAATAATTTTGGTATTCCTGGGTAATTTGTATCTCAATGTTTTCTACACCGACATCTAAAATGCTTTGTTCAGGTGTATCAAGTTGAAGCTGTTCAACAAATTCGACGGCTGCTTCTGATGGTTCTTCAGGTTCACAATCAGGGAAACAAATTCCTTCTGAAGTTAAGTTAGGAATGGGGGGATTTTCTGGGAGAGGTTCTGAGTTTTCTGGGAGAGGTTCCGGGGGTAATACTGGGGGTACCACTTGCAGTTCATAGGCTCCCATATCGACGATCAGATCAGAAGTTCGGGGCTGACCTCGTTGATCGATTGGGGTTGGGGCAAGGGCATTATTACCGGCGTTGATGGCGGGGCTACCGGGGAGGAGGGCATGGGTTTGGGTAGGGCCGCCATTATTTTGGAGGGGGCCAAGGTTGGGGTCAAGACCAACGATGTTGCCATTTACGCCATTGGTGGGGACTTGGGTATTGCCATTTGCATCCATGCTAGCAGTATTGAGGATGAGACTATGGTTAATATTGAAGGTGTGTGTACTGCTGAAAATACCAATGTCGGGGCCAGTTATAGCCGTGTTTTTGGCGATGATGCTATTGGTGAAAGTATGGGTTTGTGTTCCGAATAAGACCAGGCCAGCACCGATGCTTACGGCTGTGTTAAAGGCAATGGTGGAGTTGGTCAGCGTTACTGCCTCAAAACTGGTAATCCCACCCCCATAATTTTCTGCTGAATTACCAGAAACCGTAGAATTGGTTAGGGTTACTGGCCCATAACTGGTAATCCCACCCCCTTGAATACCTGCTGAATTACCAGAAACCGTAGAATTGGTCAGCGTCACTGGCCCATCGCTGAAAATCCCGCCCCCCTCAGCATTTACCGAATGGCCAGAAACCGTAGAGTTGGTCAGCGTCACTCCCCCATTGCTGTAAATCCCGCCTCCCTCATAATTTGCCGAATTACCAGAAACCGTAGAATTGGTCAGCGTCACTGTCCCAATGCTGAAAATCCCGCCCCCTCGAGCACTTGCCGAATTACCAGAAACCGTAGAATTGTTCAGCGTCACTGCTCCCTCGCTGTAAATTCCGCCCCCCCACGGATCTGCTAAATTACCAGAAACCGTAGAATTGGTCAGCGTCACTGCTCCCTCGCTGTAAATTCCGCCGCCGTTGCCACCTGAGGAATTACCAGAAACAGTAGAATTGTTTAGCGTCACCGATCCCTCGCTGTAAATTCCGCCGCCACTGCCCACTCCAGCATTCCCCCCCGTAATCGTGATGTTTTTAAACGTTGTAATCGTTGCAGTTGTGTTAAACACTCGTGAGGCATTGTTGCCGCTCACCGTTGAGCCATTGCCATCAATCGTTAGGTTGTTCGTTGCCCAAGCAATTTGAGTTCCCCCCAACGTTACCGTCCGCGCCATATCAAAAATCACGGTATCCCCCGTCACTGCTGCCCCGATCTCCCCCCGCAACGAACCCACACCGGCATCATTAGCATTCGTCACCGTCCGTATTCCTAACTTCCCATCCCAATGGCTCAACGTTTCCACCGTAAAGGGATTAACAATCTCAAGATTTCCCGTCTGATATTCTAAATCCCAATCCCCTCCATAATTTGCGCTTCCCGTCGCATTCGTCGAAGCAGCAACCGTTACCCCCGTTAAATCAGCAATACTATTGACAAAACTTTCCCCAATCGCCCCCAACGCCGTAAAACAACTGTAAATTAACAGCGCCCCATTCGGCCCCAACTGTTCCCCCCATGCCCCCATCGCCCCTTGATAATCCTGAATATTGTCAGCATTGAGCCACGTTTGACCCAGCCAAATATTCCCCTGATGACCCTCAGCGACAATCTTTAACTTATCAATCGGGCTAGTCACCCGCGCCAACGTTGCCGTAATCTCCCCCACCCCCTCTGTACCCGGCGGAATCACCCGCGAAATTGTGCCACGGTTGCCGCCATAGAGCAGATCATCAGGCTGATCCACACGGCTATCAATCATCGTCACGCTCAAAGGATCTTGCAAATTTTCCGGGAATAACACCACCGTTGGATGATGACCTGTTCCGTCCCCCGTGCGGATCAATTTCGGTTCCGAGGGCCGCACCCGCTCCGCCGCCATCAAATCCACCGTCTGCCCAGCCACAGTATTCGTAATCACCACCGATCCCGGCGGAACCGCTACCGGCAGATCAACGCCTGATCCCGTTAACAATGTGGGTAGATCTAACGCCGTAATCCCCGCTTGTACTTGAGTACGATCCACTTCCAAACGCAATAGCATCCCCGGTTGAGCCAATTGCACCAAACTTTGACCCGGTACGGCGGCCAAAATAACGTGTTTCCCTTCGATTTTGCCGGTATTGAGGATCGTTCCGGCGGAAATGTAGAGATTCCCTGATGTGATTAAATCCCCGGAATTAACAATGCTGCCGGGCGCAGTTTGCAGGAAACTGAATTGCTGAGGATTGCCGGTTAAGCCACTGTAATCATTGGGGCCAGAAGCATTAAACCAACCCCCCTCAAAACCAATGCGATCCGCCGTCGTCGCCGTGAAATTCCCCGATAGATCCAAACTTGACCCCGGCCCAAAAATAATCCCGGCTGGATTCATCAGGTATAAATGGGCATTGTTGCCACTGACTTGTAAAATGCCTTGGATGACCGAAGGATTGCCCCCCGTCACCCGCCCTAAAATATTCTCAATCCCCGGTTGGCTTAAAAATTGAGCCACTTGCCCGGCATTCAAGCCAAAATCCTGAAAACTGTGAAAGAGATTAGCGCCGGCCTGGGTGCCGCCGATAATCCGGTAGGTTTGGCCCTGGTATTCGATCAAGGTGCCGGTGCCATCGGGGGCGGGGGTGATGGTTTGGGCCAGGGTGGCGACAGGAGAAAGGCTGATGAGCGCCACAATGCCAACGGTTAGAGGAAGAAAACCCATGGAATTGACCTGATGAGATGTTGGGAGTATGGGGGGACAGGGGTGAACTACACTGTCAACACAATGATCTTTTTTTGAGGCGATTGGCTCGATGCAAACCGTGTTTCACATTACCACTCGCCATGCTTGGGAACAGGCCCAAGCATTGGGGTATTATGACCATGAATCACTGCAACAGGAAGGGTTTATCCATTGTTCCTATGTGGATCAGGTGGTTTTAACGGCAAACCGTTTTTTTTGCGGTCAGCGGGGTTTGGTCTTGATACAGATTGATGGCGATCGCACCCACCACCCCCTCCAGGCCGATACTGTCCCCAACGAGGGAACCTTCCCCCACCTCTACGGTAGGCTAAATCTTGATGCAGTGGTGCAGGTTTTTCCCTTTGAGCCGGATGGCAACGGCGAATTTATGATTTTGCCTGAACTGGAACGGGAATGTTAAGTTAGATTGTGGATTTTTTGCCCTGTGATGACTAAAGCCGAAGCTGTTCAAATTCTCGATCGCCTCATTTTTGCCGAAACCGACCCAGAGGATTGGGTGCAGGATGTGTGGGGCTTGAGTCCCCTCTTGGGGGATGGGGCGGCGCGGCTCTTCGATGCCTATCGGGGCTTAATTGAATGCTGCCCTCCGGAGCAGTTGGAGAATTTTGTGCAGACGGTGTTAGCGACGCAGATGCCCGATTAATCGGGCATTGGCGGCAATGTTATTAAGGAAGGCGATCGCCCATGGAATTTTTCACCCTTTTACTCTCTGGCTTACTGGGGGGGATCAGCCCCACCGGATTGATCCTCGATCAAGTGGTGGAAAGCCAACTCCACAACCGTCTCCCCGGTAGCGAGACGATCACGGTGCGCGTGGATAACCGCCCCAATCATCAAGTCCTGCAAGGCAAAGTGGATCGCATCCGCCTCGCCGCCGCCGGCCTCCAACTCACCTCCTATCTCCGCCTCCATACCCTAGAGCTAGAAACCGATCCCGTCTCTGTGGATTTAGCGGCCCTCCGTCGGGGCGGCAACCCCCGCGCCAGTTTGCGCCAACCCCTCAATGCCGCCACCCGCCTCGTCATCCATGAGGATGATCTCAACGCCGCCCTTGCTGCTCCCGAATTTCAGGAACGGTTGCAGGGGGCTGTGACGCGGTTGGGGGCGAGGTTGAGTCCGGGGGAACGCTATCAACTGGAAGATCTGGCGGTCAATTTTACGGAAACGGGACGGGTGGAAGTTACGGCAACGGTGAAGTCTTCCCAGGAGACCATTGTGGTGGCCTTGGCGGGGAATGTCGCGGTGCAGGAGGGCAGTAAAATCGCCCTGGTGGAGCCGGAAATGACCCTCAATGGCAACCGCTTACCGCCCTTTGTGGAGGCGATCGCCCTTGAAAACCTCCAACGCCCCTTTGATTTAACCAGCTTGGAGCGCCAAGGGCTTTTCCTGCGCATCCTACAATTGAATGTAGAGTCTGAACAGTTAGCCATTGCGGGTTTTGTCCGTCTCACCCCCTAAGCCTTCAGGAGAATCCCCCCTATGTTTTATCGTCGTCCCTTTTCCCTGTGGTTGAGTTGCGGGATTTTAGTGAGTGCGATCGCCCTCAGCAGTTGCACCCCCCCCACCCCAGCACCGGAACCCAGCCCCACCCCCGACACCACCGCCACCCCCCTCCCCACCGATGACAGCGATCCCGGTGTGGGCACGGAAGCCCCCACT
>JAABSU010000203.1 GCA_011390265.1 Spirulina sp. | reverse complement strand
GGGCGATCCCGATTGTGCGCAAAACCGGTGGTTTGGTGGATACCGTGTCTCACCATGTCCCGATGGATGAGGAAGGGACGGGCTACTGCTTCGATCGCTATGAACCCCTGGATTTCTTCACCTCAATGGTGCGGGCCTGGGAAGGCTTCCGCTACAAAGACCGCTGGCACACGCTCCAACAGCGGGCCATGGCTCAGGAGTTTAGCTGGGAAAACTCGGCGAAGGAATACATCAAGATGTATAAGGAACTCATCGGTTTAGATCCCAATGAGTTGCTGACAGAGGAAAAGGTGGCCCTGGGGATGATTCCCCCGCCCCCCGTCAAACCGGCAGCGGCTCCGAAGTCCTTGGTTTAAGCTGATGGGTTGCCCTCATCCCCCCCGCCCCTTCTCCCAAATTTGGGAGAAGGGGAGCTAGATTCAAAGTCCCTCTCCCTCCTTTGCATTTCAACCCCCTTATTAAGGGGGTCGGCGTAGCCGGGGGGATCATGCCGACTGCGGCGGAGCGGGATCCCCCCCTGCCCCCCCTTAAAAAAGGGGGGGTTCAAGAAGCTAGAGCGACCCTAAACGTAGGCCGGTTGGGTAAAGGCGCGGCGCAGTTGCTCCCGGCCCAATTCGAGGCTGTTGGGGGAGCAGAGCCAATCGGGATGACTGGATTTCAGGAAACTTTCGAGGGTTTCGCGGTCAAATAAATGCCATACTGGCGCATCCTTTAAGGTGGCGGCGATCGCATAACAATTAGAACTCACACAATGGAGCGTAAACGCCACCCCTTCCATGCGAGGGATTATTAAGTTTTCCCCCGGTTCAAGGGCGCGAAACTGTTGGATAACGGCCTTGAGTTGGTCAAAATCTGCCACCAGTAACCCAGATAGGATCGTGGGTTGGTGGCGATCGCCATTCACCCATAGCCAATATTGACGACTGGGATCAATCCCCTGTAACCATTGGGAATGATCATCCAAGCAATAACGAGGGGCCAAAATAAAGGGAGAAGTCATAACGCAACCAGAAAGACAACCAATACTCATGAGTTGTCTCAAATGTAACGATTGGCTCTATAAAAATGAACGGAAGTTTACAAAACTTACGAATGGTTCTAAGCAGCCATTCTCATGCCACTCTTAGCCACAACCTGTTCATAGTAGCGGTGCAACTGGGCCGTTGCCGCTGACCAACTCCAGCGTTCCGCCTCTTGGCGAGCCTTGGCCCGGAGCATTTCCCGTTCTCCCGCTGCCGCTAATAACCGTTGGGTCGCGGTAATCGCCCCCTGGGGATCAGCGGGATCAAAGAGATAACCATTTTCCCCATCGGTAACAATATCAGGAATGCCCCCCGAATTGGCCGCCACCACGGGACAACCCGCCGCCATCGCTTCCAGTAACACCAACCCTAGAGTTTCCGTCCGAGAGGGGAAAACAAACGCATCCGCCGAAGCAAAGGCCGAAGCCAATTCAATCCCCTGCAAATAGCCCACAAAATGGGTATTTGTGCCGGCAAAATGGTTTTGCAATTGGGCACGATAGGGGCCATCTCCCACAATTGCTAACCGGGCTTCGGGAATCGCCGCCAACACCGGTTTAATATTTTCAATTTCTTTCTCCGGCGACACCCGGCCGACGTAAAGGAGGAGGGGCGCATCGGGATGACCTTGGGAGAGGCGATCGCGCATCTTCACCGTGGCCAACTGGGGCTGAAACATTTCCGTATCCACCCCCCGCTGCCATAAATCCACCCGTTCAATGCCATGGCTGCTCAGTTCCTCCACCATGGCCGTCGAGGTGCAAAGGTTTAACTGGGCTTGGTTGTGGCCCGCCTTGAGTAGTTCCCACAGGAACCCCTCCAACGCGCCAAAGCCGTAGTGGTGGAGATATTGGGGGAGGTGAGTATGGTAGGAAGCCACCAGGGGCAGATCGAGCATTTTCGCGTAGTAAATCCCCGCCAGACCCAACACCGCCGGATTAACCACATGGATCAAATCCGGCTGAAATTTTTCCAAAGCGTGACGGATGGCCGGCCGAGGCAGGGCAATTTTTAACTCTGGATACATCGGCAAAGGAAAAGCCGACAATCCCTTAACCTTGGCCCCTTTGTGCTCCTTAATCCCCCCATCGGGACAGAGCACGAGCACTTGATGACCTTGACGTTGGAGGTGATCCACTGTGTGGCGGAGGCGGGTAACAATCCCATCAATCTTGGGCAAAAATGTTTCTGTGAAGAGGGCAATGCGCATACCGAGGGTTGAGTCGATGGATAAGCTAGGGTTCATTATTCCATTGTTTGCGATTTTTCCAATGGGGATTTTCCCCTGGCCGACGATCGAACTTCCCCGCCTTAAACCGCTA
The DNA here is from genome assembly GCA_011390265.1 of Spirulina sp. Classification (GTDB taxonomy): domain Bacteria; phylum Cyanobacteriota; class Cyanobacteriia; order Cyanobacteriales; family Spirulinaceae; genus Spirulina. Next base: position 4,269 of record JAABSU010000203.1, on the reverse strand, counting down.
GGACTGCCTTAACCTGAGATTAAACTGAGGGCGAGCCAGATCGCGCTAGGATCAGGATCATTTGGCATTTTCTCCCCCCTTCCCATGACCCAAAGCACCAGTCCGTCCCAACCAACCTCCAGCTTAGACTTCACCGATCCCCAATACTATTTCAATCGGGAATTGAGTTGGTTGGAATTTAACTATCGGGTGCTGGCGGAAGGGTTAGATGAACGGACGCTGTTGTTAGATCGGCTCAAATTTCTGGCGATTTTCAGCAATAACCTCGATGAATTTTTTATGGTACGGGTGGCGGGGCTACAGCAACAGGTGGAGGCCCAAGTCCACAAGCTGACCCCCGATGGCCGTAATCCTAGCGAACAGTTGGAGGCGATCGCCCAACGCCTCCGTCCCCTGTTGCAGGAACAGGATCGATATTTTGAGCAGCACCTTCGCCCCCAACTGGCCCAAGAGGGGGTTTACCTACTCACCTATGTAGACCTCAATCAAGAGCAACGGCAATATCTCCACGACTATTTCGAGGAGCACATTTCCCCCGTCCTCACCCCCCTGGCGGTTGATCCCAGCCACCCCTTCCCCTACATTTCCAATCTCAGCCTTAACCTAGCGGTCTTAGTCAAAGACCCCGATACCCAAGAAGAACTGTTCGCTCGGATCAAAGTCCCCCGCGTTTTGCCCCGGTTTGTCAAACTGCCCAGGCAACTCCATCAAGGGGGAGAGGTGGAAGCAGAATGGACGGGCATCCCCATTGAGCAGGTGATGGCCCATAACCTCGAAAGCCTGTTTCCGGGGATGAATGTCCAAGAATGTTATCCCTTCCGGATTACCCGCAATGCCGATCTTTCCGTTGAGGAAGATGAAGCCGATGATCTGCTCTTGGCCATTGAGCAGGAATTGCGGAAACGGCGCATTGGCGGTTCAGCGGTGCGGATGGAAATTCAGGCGACGATGCCGGATACGGTGCGTTTAACGCTGATGCGGGCGTTGGAATTGGAAAATGATCAGGTGTTTGCCTTTGAAAGCCTGTTGGGGCTGGATGACCTGATGTCCCTAGCCGGGTTGCCGTTGCCCCACCTCAAAGAACCGGGCTGGACTCCCGTTGTGCCGCTGCGGATTCAGCGGATGCTAGAGGCGGCGGAAGCGAAGCACAAACTCGATCGCGACGATGGCGAAAATATTTTCGACCTGATCACCCAAGGGGATCTCCTCCTCCATCACCCCTATCACTCCTTTCGCTCCACGGTGCAGGAATTTATCACCCAAGCGGCGGAGGATTCCCAAGTTTTGGCCATTAAGATGACGCTTTACCGGACTTCTGGGGATTCCCCCATTGTCAACGCGCTGATTTCCGCCGCTGAAAATGGTAAGCAGGTGGTGGCGTTGGTGGAGTTAAAAGCCCGGTTTGATGAGGAAAATAATATTCAATGGGCGAAAAAATTGGAGCGGGCGGGGGTGCATGTCGTCTATGGGTTGGTGGGGTTGAAGACCCATACAAAAATTACGCTCGTTGTGCGCCAAGAGGGGGAACATATTCGCCGCTATGTGCATATTGGCACGGGGAACTATAACCCGAAAACGGCGCGACTCTATACGGATTTGGGCCTGCTCAGTCGTCGGGATGAATTGGGGGCGGATCTGACGGATTTGTTTAATTTCCTGACGGGGTATTCTCGCCAACGCTCCTATCGTCGTTTGTTGGTGTCGCCGGTTAATTTGCGCGATCGCATGACGGCCCTGATTGAGCGGGAAATCAGCAACAGCAAAGAGGGGGGGACGGGGCGGATCGTGGCGAAAATGAATTCCCTCGTTGACCCGAAAATCATCGCCAAACTCTATGAAGCCTCCCAAGCGGGGGTACAAATTGATCTGATTGTGCGGGGGATCTGTGCGTTGCGGCCGGGGCTGCCGGGGGTGAGCGAGCATATTAAGGTGATTAGTATTGTCGGGGCGTTTTTAGAGCATTCGCGGATTTTCTATTTCCACAACCAAGGGGAAGAAGAACTCTATATTGGTTCGGCGGATTGGATGCGCCGCAATTTGGATCGCCGCGTCGAAGCGATTACGCCGATGGATGACCCGCAGATTCGCCAAGATTTGCAAGAAATTTTAGGGGTAATGTTGGCGGACAATCGCCAAGCTTGGGAATTACAACCCGATGGTTCCTACATTCAGCGGCAACCCCCCGCCCCGGAGCAAAGCCGCAGTTCACAAAAGCTGTTGATGGAAATGGCATTGCAACAGGGAGGGCTTTAAAGGCAGAAGGTAGAGGGCAGAAGGCAGAAGGCAGAAGGCAGAATTTTCATCCTTCATCCTTCATCCTTCAAAAATCCTTCACCCCCAGACCGTTTGCAACGTGCTGACGAAGTTGGGGTAGGAAATGGCGGCGGCTTCGGCGCGATGGATTTGGGTTTTGCCGCTGGCATTGAGGGCGGCGATCGCCAAACTCATGGCAATGCGGTGATCCGTATGGCTGTCTAAATCTGTCCCTTTTAAGGGTGTGCCGCCGGTAATTTCCAGGCCATCGGGGAGTTCCACCACCTTCGCCCCCATGCGGTTGAGTTCAGCAGCCATGACGGCGAGGCGATCGCTCTCCTTGACCCGCAATTCCTCCGCATCCTGAATCACCGTTGTCCCTTCGGCAAAGACGGCGGCAACAGCTAAAATCGGCACTTCATCAATCAACCGGGGGATCAAATCGCCGCTAATCGTACAAGCTTTGAGCGTAGAATGGCGCACCCGCAGATCTGCCACTGGCTCCCCGGTGACGGTGCGGGGGTTTTCCTGGGTAATATCTGCGCCCATCATGGCGAGGGCTTCTAGCACGCCGGTACGGGTGGGATTGATGCCAACATTTTCAATCAGCAATTCAGAGCCGGGGGTGATGGCGGCAGCAACAAGCCAGAAGGCCGCCGAACTGATATCCCCCGGCACGATCACCTCTTGGCCCTGGAGAGTTTGACCCTGGCCTTTGACGGTGACGGTGCAGGTTTCAGGATCAGTGATTAACTCGGCTCCGAAGGCCTGCAACATCCGCTCACTGTGATCCCGCGAACGGGCCGGTTCGATCACCGTGGTTTCGCCCTCGGCCAACAGACCCGCGAGGAGGATGCAGGATTTCACCTGGGCGGAGGCGATGGGGGAATGGTAGGTAATGCCCTGGAGGGGTTGGCCCTGGACAGCGAGGGGGGCGAGGTTGTGGTGGTTGCGGCCCCAAATTTGCGCCCCCATTTGCAATAGGGGTTTAACGACGCGGGACATGGGGCGCGATCGCAGCGAACCATCGCCGGTAATCGTGAAGAGTTTTCCCGGTTGGGCGGCGAGGAGGCCCAACATTAGCCGCAAGGTCGTTCCAGAATTGCCCGCATCAAGAACATTCACCGGCTCCTCTAAATTCCCCAACCCCACCCCCTGCACTGTCACACAATCGCTATTGAGGTCGGAAATTTTCGCCCCCATAGCCCGAAAACAAGCCGCCGTGCTGCGGGGATCTTCCCCCAACAGTAGCCCCCGAATCGTCGTGGTTCCAGTGGCGATCGCCCCCAACATTAAGGCCCGATGGGAAATAGATTTATCCCCCGGAATTTGGACAGTGCCGTGGAGGGAAGCACCGGTGGGGGCGATCGCTAGGGTTTGATGATCAGCAAGGGGGGTCAGGGAGACGGCGGCCATGGGGTTTAACGGGACGGAAAATCAAGTTTTATGATTTTAGCAGGCGATCGCCGCCCTCCTCGCGCCAAAAAAAGGGCAGCCCGCAAGCTGCCCTCAATCTTTAGTTGCGTTGTTGAAAAGTAAAACCCTAGGTGGCCAGGCCGGTTTTTTCGGTGCTACCGCCACCGTTGCGACGGGTGAGGCTGTTAAACAGCATCGTGCCGATCGCCTTGATCAAGTTCCCTTCTAACTCATCAAACATTTTCATGTTCATCCCAAAAGCCGCATTGGCTTCTTCCACAATCGCCTCAGCGGTGGCTTGATCCACGGGCAATTCATCCATGGCTTGGCGATATCCGGTTTTAAAGGCTTTCTCATCGGGAATTTGGGCAAATTCATAGAAGGCCGTCCCCTGGCCATCTTCCAGCTTCATTGCCGTCACCGCGATTTTCTTGAGAATTTGCCCACCGGACAGATCCCCTAAATAACGGGTGTACAGGTGAGCCACCAGTAGCTCCGGCTGGTTGTTGGCAATTTCTCGGACGCGATCTACATAGGTTGTTCCCATGGGGGAGAGTTGAATTTCACTCTGCCATTGGGGGCCGTAGTAGAACGCGAGAT
>JAABSU010000202.1 GCA_011390265.1 Spirulina sp. | reverse complement strand
TTGATTGGAACAAATACGTTTAAGAACTGGTTTGCTAAATGCTGCTACTGTACTAGCTAAATACTGAACAAGCTGTAAATAAAATTGACTGTTTTGTTCATGCTCTTTATTCCTATGCGTTTGTGGCAAATGCAATTGATTTTTTGTTTTTTCAATACCAGAGGATAAACCAAGTTTTCCATCTGGAGTAATACAAACAGACAAAATAGGATTATCAATATCCAACTCAACTAATTCTTTCACAAACCGATTTGAGTTGGGCAATCGCTCTTGCGCTAGTGCTAATGCTTGTTGAACTTCCGGATGCTGCGCCAACTCCCCCTGAATCTGATGGAGCGATTGAATTGCTTCTTCACAATTATTCCGTTCTAAATGCACCAATGCTAATAAGTAATGAGCCGTCCAATTATCTTCATTAGTATCCCGTACTTTTTGCAAATCTTTGACTAAAATATCATCCGTAATCCGACAAGCTCGCCACAAAATTAACCCGCGATTGTAGGTTGATTCAGGATGTAATGGATTCATCTTTAACGCCTGATCCCACAGGCGCATCGCCTCCTCCACTTGTCCCAAGTCTAACAGAGAAACTGCACGATTATTGAGACCGTCAGCAATATCCTTGCCTGTCTCCGGTTCAGGACGAGGATAAGCCTCTCCAATTTCTTGCCGATAAATTCCTTTCAGCGCATTAGCGACATCCAGCATCGTATGGGGACGACGATTAGGGTCTTCTCGGAAACACACCCACAGCAGTTCAGCAAGCGTTCGTGGCAGTGTTGGAGTGTGGGAATGGTACGGTTCACTTTCCAGATAGAACTGTCGAGCAGAAGTCACCTTCGCGCCCAAATCCCAACGTCTTCCCCCTTTAAACATCTCCAAGACCGACAATGCCCAACTGTACAAATCCGTCCGCCGTGTTAAAACTGCCCCTTTTGCTTGCTCTGGAGAACAATAAGCGGGCGTACTCCCACTCCCCTGCACTTGCAACGTCTGATCTAATGATAATTCCGTTGTACTCACAGCCCCCGATTTTGCCCGCGCTAAACCAAAATCCGTTACCTTGACTGTGCCATCAACAGCCATCATCGTATTTCCGGGTTTAACATCCTGATGAATTAAGCCTTGTTCGTGGGAGTAGTGTAGGCCCCAAGCAAATTGAATCGCAATATCTAAAATGCGCTTGAGTGACTCTGCCTGTCCCCCTTGGTATAACTTAGGAACTTTCCCACTATAAATCCAACTATGAAGACTGCCTCCCCCAATAAACTCAACAAACACACGGGGACTTTTTCCCAATTTACGCACATAAAAGCAGCTAACAATATGAGGATGTAATCCCAGTTTTACCCAAGTTTCTGCCTCTTGGATAAAATTTTCTACACCTCCTATTTCTGTTAGTTTATCTAGACGGGGAGTTTTAACCGCCAGATGAATTTTCCAATCTCTGTGAAAAACTCGGTAAACCTTACCAAAACCACCTTCTCCCAAAAGGGCTTCAACCTGATATAGTCCTTCTAAAATCGAATCCCCTTCTTGCCACTCGTCAGGAACATTTGCTTCATGAGCTTGAGGATTAGCTAAATAATTAATATTTAAATTTAAATCACTGTAAAGATTGAATTCAGAATTTTGGGTAAAATTCTCCTTCCCAGGATTGGAATTAGTCTGCTGAGACAATTCACAGTTTGAAATTCCTTGTACATCATTCTCTGCTTCATCAGCCATTCTCTTCAAGAGAGCAATGCGTAGCTTAGAATACTGAATATTTAAACTTTCTAAAATACGAATTAACACATCATCTTTCTGTTGCAATAAACCTAACAGCAGATGTTCGGTTCTGATTTCATCACTACCCAGTCTTTGAGCTTCTTGGGTCACAAATCCTAATAATTGCTTAACTTGATGTGTAAAAGGAATTTCTGCTGCCACCGCCCCAGAACCATGACCAATAATTTTTTCAACTTCTTGACGAGCAGTTTTTAGATTAATATTTTGTTCTGCCAGAATCTGAGCAGCAACCCCTGTGCCTTCGCCAATTAATCCTAAAAGGATTTGTTCTGTTCCCACAAAGTTATGACCTAGGCGGCGGGCTTCTTCTTGTGCTAGGAGCATGACTTTTATGGCTTTATCAGTGAAACGCTCAAACATGGTTTTTAGATGTAGTGATTATATGATACGCCAAGAAACTTTGCTTTAATACAATTTTTTCTTCATTCACTTGTATTAGAACGCTCGACTAGAATTATAATGACTTTTATGGCAATGCCTAATGGTGGAAACACGCTAAGCAGTACGTCTATACTTGTCTCCTTTAACATTCTTTTGACCCTGTAGCTCTGTATTAATTCATTCAATGCCTTTTCAGCTATTTGCCTAAGTTGACTTTTGAGGTTTGGACGAGATTCTGTACTGCTTTGTAATACTTTTAGGGTGTCAGAAGGATTGCTTGTTGAGTTAGAAATGAGGAGATCTTGTAATTCTAGGCTGGATTTCCCAATTTGTTTCAGTAATACTCTAACGGCCTCCCGTCTCAGACGATCATCATTATCAATCTTATCTGGAAAAATCTGTTCGTACAGGTTGGCGTAGCCCAGTTGAGTAAGATGGTCTTGGAGGACTGAATCAATAGGTTCTAGAATCGCTTCTAACAGATATTCGGCTAAAACAAGATCAGTTTCATTGGTTTCGGCAATTTCTGCGGCTCGTTGGAAAGCTTGCTTAGATTCTTCGCTGCGATGAATATCTGAGCGAGGGTGAGCAATAGGAGTAGGGTTGAAGATGAGCGATCGCATCTGACGGCGTAAGGTTTTGGTGTCCAAATCTTCGAACCGTTGGACAAGCCCTTGGGTTTCGGCCTCCAGTTCAGGAAGAGGGCGATCGCACAGCTTGCACAAACCGAGAAATAAATGGCTGGGTGTGATGTCTTCAGCCCCAACATTTATTGCCTCGTGAGCAGCAATTTCCCAAGTTAAAGTTAAACTCGTCGCAGATTGTAACATTTACATTTCTTCACCTATTTATTACATCTTCGTTACAGTAAAAGTCTGACAATCTCCCACTTCCAATATGGTAAACGAATTTTTACCAACTGAAATCCGGCAAAGATTCAATGGGGCACCCAAGTCAGGGATTGATGATGGCTGTCCTGTCTATCCACTCCACCAATACGAGGTTCTGGAGTTTGGTGGTAATCCCCTCAACGTTGGAATCCCACAGCCTACATCGCTTCTGTGGCATATAGACCCTGGTTTTCCACTTTTTTTCTCATTCCCCTTGACATCGCCAGAAAAAACTGTAACCATTGATACAGAAAGGAAGTTACAAATCGTTCATCTCAGATACCTGGGACGGAAGTAAGAGCCTCGAAACTCTGAAGGAACGCGCCTCATATTCCCTACACCATCCAAATAGGAGGCGATCCATGAAACTCTTTTATCGTGGTCATAGCTACAACGCCCATAACACCAACGTTCCCGCCCAAGATGTGCCGACGGAAGGAACCTACCGAGGCGTGAAAGTGACCCTACACCAAAAACATGCACGGGTGAATCATCCCCAAAACCGGGTTTATCGCGGCGTTCACATTGACTAACTGTGAGCCACGCTTAAACCCACGGAAAAGGAAGTTTTAAAATGGGTGCTGCATTAGCAACACCCGTTTTTTTGATCTGACCCCCCATGCTCACCCCCGAACTGCAAGCTCGCCTCGCCGCCCCCCTCACCCTCGGCCCCTTCAAAATTCATAGCCGCGTCTTCCAGTCCCCCCTTTCCGGCGTGACGGATTTGGTGTTTCGTCGCTTGGTGCGTCGCTATGCCCCCACCTCGATGCTCTATACCGAAATGGTCAGCGCGACGGAAATTCACCACCTGCGCAACTTGCCCCAGATGATGCGCGTTGACCCCCATGAGCAGCCGATTAGTATTCAACTCTTTGATTGTCGCCCAGATTTTATGGGGGAGGCGGCTCGGAAAGCGGTGGCGGAAGGGGCGGACACCATTGATATTAATATGGGTTGCCCGGTGAATAAAATTACGAAACGGGGGGGCGGATCTTCACTGTTGCGACAGCCGGAGGTGGCAGAGGCGATTGTAAAAGCGGTGGTGGCGGCGGTGGATGTGCCGGTGACGGTGAAAACCCGGTTGGGGTGGGATGATGACGAAATTACAATTGTGGAATTTGCCCAGCGGTTGGCAGGGGCAGGGGCGCAAATGTTGACGATCCACGGCCGGACAAGGCAGCAGGGTTATACTGGCGCGGCCCGTTGGGATTGGATTGGGCGGGTGAAGCAGGCGGTGACGATTCCGGTGATTGCTAATGGGGATATTTTTTCGGTGGATGCGGCGGTGGATTGTTTAACCCAGACGGGGGCGGATGGGGTCATGTGTTCGCGGGGAACGTTGGGTTATCCCTTTTTGGTGGGGGAAATTGATCATTTTTTGAAAACCGGGGAACGGTTGCCGGAGCCGAGTGTCGTCACGCGGCTGACTTGGGCGAAGGAGCATTTAATCGGTTTATGGGATTACAAGGGACAGCGGGGCATTTATCAAGCCCGGAAGCATTTGGCTTGGTATTGCAAGGGGTTTGTGGGGGCGGGGGTGTGGCGCGATCGCCTCGCTCAAATTGAAACGGTCGAGGGGGGGCTAGCGCTATTGGAGGAGGCGATCGCTACCACGATTGATCCCCGTTAAGATCCACCACGGGCCGGCCCTGAAATTGTCCCCCCTGCGGCAACTTTTACCAACGATTTATCTTCACAATCCTTAAGGAAAATCTGGATCGATTTAGCACAGACTAAATCTGTCCATCTAGTTTTCCAATCCTTCGATTCATTTACTTAAAAAACCCATGAATTTGCATCTTGGTGCGATCGCTCGCTATTCTCCCCTACTCTTCACCACAGTCCTCGCTCTCGCTTTCTCCAGCCCAGCCCAGGCTCAAACCACCGCCCTCACCCAATGTAATGAAGCGGGCTTACGGAGTGCGATCAATAGCACCCCCAGCGGTGGCCAGATTAATTTCCAATGTCCCCCCAATACGACCATTAACCTCAACGCCGAAATTCAACTGGGTAAAACCCTACGATTCAATGGCCGCAATAGCCCCAATCTCACAATCAACGGCCAAAACCGTACCCGCCTCTTCCGCCTCGCCAACCAAAACCTAACCCTAGAAAACCTGACACTGCGGGGCGGCAATGTTGCCAACCGCGTCGCTAACTTTAGCTGTGAGGGGGGCGCAATTAACATCACCCGTGGAACCCTTACCCTCAGTAATGTCACGCTGCAAAATAACAATGCTGCACGGGGCGGCGCGATCTGTGGCAATTATCAAGCAACCCTAGTGATTAACAATAGCCAGTTTATGGGTAATACAGGTAATCAGGGAGGGGCGATCGTCACCAACACGAGCGATCTACGGATTACCAATTCCACATTTCGCAATAACAGCACCCGCGTTGGCCAAAGCTTGAATGGCAGTGGTGGCGCGATTTATACCTTTGATGCCCTCAACAAACAAAACCCAATTTTGATTCAAGGCTCTCGTTTTGAAGGCAATAAAGCCTATCACGAGGGAGGCGCAGCATTTATTTCTCAAGGAAATGGTGTGAATGTCATTATCCGCAACTCCACATTTTATCGTAATGAGGCGTTGATCGATGCTGAGGGGATTGGCAGCGGCGGCGCAATTCGTTTAGCCCATGCCGGTAGTCAATCGAATACGCAGATTAATAACGTTGTCTTTGGAGAAAATGCTGCGGATCAAGAGGGCGGTGCGCTCTGGGCTGGGGGTGGACGAGCCAACCTCAATCTTAATCTTAATCAGGTGACATTTACGGATAATAAATCCGGTCGCGTTCCTGATCCTCAAAAAAATGAAACCGGGGGAGGCGCAATGGTATTGACGACGGGTTTGCAGAGTCGTGTCGTCATTAACTACACCACTTTTGTTCGCAATGAAGCAAACCATGAAACCTCTGGGGCGATCTATGTGGCTTCGGATTTTAATGGGGGCAATGTCCGCCACGCAAATGTGATTCTACGGAACTCGATCTTTGATCGCAACTGTTCCCGCAAGCCGTTAGCAGGGACTCCGACGGTAGACTGTAGCCATCTTGTTCATGCCTCAACAATGCAGCGTCAAAATAATACTTTTACTTCTGTTCCTTTCGGTGGTAGCAATGTTTTTGAATGGATCAGCAATGTCCATGCCCCATCGGGAACACGCTTTGGTTTAACGGCAAATAGTCAAGTACGGGATGTGAAGGTGCGACCCTATCGCGATAGTGGTGCGGCGACTCCGAATCACCCTTGTTCGGATGTGGATGCGGGTTCGGGGCGGTTGTGTCGGTAGGAAGTGGGAAGTGGGAAGTGGGGGCGATCGCCCTCCATCTCCCGTCTTAAGGGGATGTGTTGCGCCAAGATTAAATGCGCAATACATCCCCTTCTTGGAGAGAACCTTGCACCTGTCCCAGGGCAACGAGGCCCTGCCGCAAATACCCCGGCATCAAAGCAGGCAAGGGTGAATCTAATGACGAGCTTGACACTCCCCGCGCTAAAGCGACGGGGATTCTTCACTCAACGAGCCAACTTGCTCAGACAGGATTACTCCAGCCA
>JAABSU010000201.1 GCA_011390265.1 Spirulina sp. | reverse complement strand
TTATTTTGGAATTTTACGCGGGGGAACCAGCGGCGGCGGTGCTGAAACATACGAATCCCTGTGGGGTGGCGATCGCCCCCACCCTCGTAGCCGCCTACGAAAAGGCCCTTAATGCCGATTCCATCTCGGCCTTTGGGGGCATTGTCGCCCTCAACCGTCCCATTGATGCCGCCACAGCCAAGGCGCTGAAAAAAACGTTTTTAGAATGTATTGTTGCGCCGGGGTGTGAGCCAGAAGCTGAGGAAATTTTGGCGAAAAAAGCGAATTTGCGGGTGTTGGTGTTGCCGGATCTGACCCAGGGGCCGACGGCTACGGTGAAGGCGATCGCCGGGGGTTTACTCGTCCAAGCCAGCGATGACGGCGTGGATGACCCCCAAACCTGGGAAGTGGTGACGCAAAAACAGCCGACGGAGGCCCAATGGGCCGAATTGCAATTTGCCTGGCAGGTGGCCAAACATGTTAAATCCAATGCCATTGTGGTGACGAGCGATCGCACCACATTGGGCATTGGCGCGGGGCAAATGAACCGCGTCGGAGCGGTGAGTATTGCCCTCGCCCAAGCCGGGGAAGCAGCCCAAGGGGCCTGTTTAGCTAGCGATGGCTTTTTCCCCTTTGACGATTCCGTCCGCACTGCCGCAGCGGCTGGGATTACGACGATCATTCAACCCGGTGGCTCAATGCGGGATCAAGAGTCGATCGCCGCTGCTGATGAATTGGGGTTGGTGATGGTCTGCACGGGTAAGCGGCATTTTCTCCACTAATTAGCAATAAGGAGCGGTATGACAGGGTTGATTATTGTCGGGTTGGGGATTGCGATCGCCGCCTATTTTGTGGGGTCTTTTCCCACGGGCTATTTACTGACGAAATTGCTCACGGGCCTCGATATCCGTGAGCAGGGTTCCGGCTCTACCGGAGCAACAAACGTCCTGCGCACCGTCGGCAAGGGGGCGGCGGTGGCTGTCCTGCTCATCGATGCGCTCAAGGGAGCGGCGGCGGTGCTGCTCGTTTATGGCGTGGGGCAGATCAGTCCTGTGCTTTCACCCAATGTGCAACCCTGGCTCGCCACAGCAGCGGGCTTCCTGGCCTTGATCGGCCATAGCCGCTCGGTGTGGTTGCGGTTTCAAGGGGGGAAATCGGTGGCGACGAGTATTGGCGTGCTGTTCGTGATGAGTCCCCTGGTGGCGTTGGGAACGTTGGCTGTTTTTGGGATTACTTTGGCAGTGAGTCGGATCGTTTCTTTAGGATCAGTGATGGGGGCGATCGCCGTCGGCATTTGGATGGTGGTTTTGGGGCAACCCTTACCCTATATTCTCTTTGGACTGATGGCGGGCCTCTATGTGTTGATCCGCCACCGGGCGAATATCCAGCGCATCCTGGCCGGAACGGAACCGATGATCGGCCAAAAGTTGCAAACTGATCCCCCTACACAACCCTGACCCTCAATCCCTCTCCCCAGGTCGGAAGAAGGACTTTGAATCTGGCTCTCCTTCTCCCCCCTGTGGGAGAAGGGGGTTGGGGGATGAGGGGTTTAGCAAACATTCTGCAAGTTGACAAATAATCAAAAAAGGGCGGTCTAACGGTCCGGTTGAGCGGCTGTAAACAAACTTTAAACATCACCAGGATCTCTCGTCAGTCCGCTCCAACCGGGTTGTTATGCCGTGTCTGTAAGCATTCTCATAGTGTTTAGTTGACCAAATCTTATCTATCCCTCTTGCTTTCTAGCTGTAGAAGTAATTGAGAATTTATATGAGCGGCGATACGCCTTTACTGCTAATAAAGCACATATAGCAGTAGTCCAAATCAACCAAGCTACATGAACCTTAAAATACTGGTCATATTCACGCGCCTGCACCGATGCTAGAGTAAGCTGAACCCAATGGTATAGAGGTGAATGTGCTGAGATATTGTCAGCTAAGATAGCTAATCTCACTAAAGATTTTGGTACTTCATCTACTGCAATTTTGACTAGCCTTAGAAAAACTCCAACCACAAGTGGCATTTCAAACAAAAGCGGTAAGCCTAATGCAATCAAATCAACAGAATCAAGTGGTAATCCATAGCCAATTGCTAAACCTAAGAATAAGAATGGTAGCATTCCTATTACAAGCCATGAGGATATATCTAGAACAGGAGAAAAAGATAAATTTAGGCAAATAGATGCAGCAATAGTAAGTGCAAGCGCAAGTACAGACCAAATTAATAAATATGGAATAACTTCTCCAACCAAATAAATGATTGGAGGAACAGGCAGAGTCTGTTTAGCTTTTGTCCATACAGCCTCTTTGCGCCCTAATGCAATATTTGTCCCAATGCTAGTTGTTGCAACTACAGCCAAGTAAAAAGAACAAATATTGACCAGAAGCCAGAAATCACTATACGAAATAACTGTGGCGGCACGATCACGCAATTCGTTGAAGGAAAGTGTAATCACGATAACAAAGAGTATGCCGAACACAAAGTTTAGTAAAGGTCTAGTTGGTTGAGCCAACAACTTCTCAAAATTGATCCCTGCGTACTTGCTAGCTAAGACAACCCAATGGAGTATTCCTACATTTTTCATTGGAAGGAATTCTGCTTCTAAAGAAGCAGAAGCTTGATGCTCAGAAGTATTCGTGCCGCTTTTTAAAATTCCCTCTTCTAAAGTATATGACTGTGTTAGTCTGATACCATTATTTCTAAGCTCCTCTTCAATATCGTCTTTAGGCGAAACAAGTAATACTGTTCCTCCTTGCTCTTCCAGAAAACTTTTCACAAATTGCCAACATTTCTCCTTGTTTTCCTTACTCAAAGGTGAAGTGAGTTCATCTAAAATTAAGAGTCTGGGTGAGCCAGCTAAAGCTAAAGCAAGACTGAAAAGACGTTCCTCTCCACCAGAGAAAGGGGAGCGAATCTCATTGTTTGTTCTTTTACCCGTAAAATCGTTGTCGAATTGAATATTGCTTGCTTCCAAGAGGGTGGTAAGCTTTCCTTCTGAGCCAGGATAGTGGCTCTCAATCAGGTCGATAAATTTGCCTACTTGAATCCAAGATGGTAGTTCCAGTTTTTCTTGGAGTACTACACCAGTAAGAAACTTGGATTCAATCTTGTCTGGCGGATACCCGAAGAGCCTAACTCTTGCATCAGCATTGTCAGCTTCTCTAATCCCCAAAATTATTTCAACAAGAGTTGATTTTCCAATGAAATTAGCTCCCTGGAGAAGAACAAACTCTCCCTGGTTAACTACTAAATCAACGTCTCTTAGTACAGGCGATTGCTTGTTAGGTGGAGTGTACGTTACATGCCTTAGCTCAATTACATTCATAAAGCTCCCTCATCCTACTTTCTGTCTAGCATTGAATAAACAGATCCAGTAAAAAAGTTGAACCACCAAAAATACCTGTTCCCACAAGTAACCCTGCTATAGCTGGAGCTATGATTGCTCCAGCAGGTAGAAATAAAGCAATTCCAACACCAGACAGTAAACCAAAAGCTCCGCCCACTCCTAAACTTAAAAGGTGCTTCGTGGAACAGTTATCGGGGTTTTGCGTAGTGACACAATTCCAACTAATACAGACACTTGTTAAATCATATTGGTTGACCAATTTTCCCAAAATAAACATGAGACAAAGTACACCTACAATAACTATTAAAAACTGTAGGATTGGCAACCTTGCTATACTATTTGGGAAATATATATCTTGCTGTGTAACTTTTGAATTTGAGGTTGGAAGAACAGGCGTTGACGATTTATCTAACGCAAAGCTCTGATTATCTTCGTCCCTTGGAGTTTTAGCTTCATTTTCCATGTTTAGAAGTCCCTGTCTACGTAGTGATGAAAGCATTGCCAAACTATTACTATTCGCCGCCATTCCCCCTATCTACTAGCATTTCGTAAAAAGCTCCAACAAACCCACTGAAGTACCGAAAGCTGAAGCTCCTCCAAGTAACCCTGCGGCAAAAGGTGCGACTACTGCTTCTGCTGGCAATAAAACTGGCGCTGCAATGAATGTTAACAGCCCAAGCCCAAGCCCAACAGCAATATTGCGCGCATGATTCTTACGACATGAGGGCGGTGGTGAAGAGTAACAAGTATTAAGCTTTTGCTTAACTATAGAATTACTGCACAACCTCTCCATGACTCTAGAATTACTTGTTGCACTTTTGTTGGATAAAAGTCCTTTGAGAACTTCTAAATCGTCTGATTCAGATAGCTTCAAGAGAGTATTCTCTGGCGTGTTAGGGTTCCTAGCTAGCGCATAGGTGCGAACTTGCAGATTGTCCTCTACAGCGGGTTGCTGAATATCACTGATTTTTCCCAAAGTATCGCTATCTTGAGAAGGATCTGCTGCAATTTTGTTGATAGAGTCCCCGTGAGTTGGACGAGTGCTTACATTTCCTACTATTTCTGCGCTACTACAAAAGCCTGGTAAGTCTCCTCCAGTCACCATCGGGTTACAAGAAAACTGGATGCGACCTGTTATTCCAAAAAGAAGAATTCCTGCAATCAGCAATAGACCTATCCAAGATCTGAAAAAGCCTGACCACATGCTCGTGCGAGACGTTTCACCAGAAACACCTTCCAGACTAGACATGCACATACCTCACATTGGTAAAGTTCAAACTTTTCGCGTGAACATCAACGCATTGATCATAGGATCATCGATAAATTGATGTACCAGCTCAGACAGATAACCTTAATATACAGCCACAACCGATGACCGAAGCGGCATAACTATTTATTAGACCGCATCTGCAAGATAACTCACTCCTGGAAGTGTTGTCAAGCAACTGCGGTCTAACTCCGATATTATGGGCGTTATCCTGCACGTGCAGAATAACACCCGCTTTGGTCGTCTTTTACCGCAAGTTGTGTCATGGAAGTGCCTCAACCGCCCAAACTTTTCAATCGCCTGCGCCAAGCCATCCGCTTTCGCGCATAACTGGGGAGTTCTATCTCTACGTACATCCGAGACTTCATGCTGGTTCACCAAAAACGCCACCCCAGAGAGATAGGACTACTAGAAGTCTGCGCCTACCTATCTCACCTCGCGGTCGAGAAAAAAATTGCTGCCTAAATTAAGCAAACTCTGATCATTGCACACGACAACGACGGCCTGAAATCCTGGCAGGTTGGCGATCGCAATTTAGTTTGACGTGAGGGGCGATCGGAATCCAAGCAGACATGAATACACAAATACCGTGTAATCATGTATAATAATAGAGGTGAGGCCGCTAAAAACCTCACTGGGTAGCGCGGCACATCACCACCCACCCATATACATATTTTCTTATTTTTAACCATGAACACTATATGGCAATCTTATCTTTTGGCGATTCCGCAACGGCGGATCTCTTCCATGGCACGCCCACCCGGAAATCTCGCCAACTTCCACCAGACATCATAAAAACAGCACTCCGTAAACTGGATATGCTGAATGCGGCCCAAGAGCTAACTGATTTGCGAGTCCCACCGGGCAACCGCCTAAAACCCCTCGAAGGTAACTTAAAAGGGTTTTACAGCATTCGGATCAATGACCAATGGCGCATTATCTTCCGCTGGCAGTCTGGGGCGGTGGATGTTGCAATTGATGATTACCACTAAAACACTGTAATTCCTATGCTTCCCAGTCATCGACAACCCACCCATCCCGGCGAAATTCTCTTAGAAGAATTTTTGCAACCCTTGGCACTGACTCAAGCGGCTCTGGCCGCCCATCTCGAAATTCCGACCCAACGGGTGAATGAAATCGTGCGCGGGAAGCGTGGGATTACCCCTGAAACCGCTTGGCTTTTGTCCCAAGCCTTTCAAACCACCCCCGAATTTTGGATGAATTTGCAAGCTCAGTATGATTTGTGTCTCAATCGGCCTCAATCTGTGAAGTCAGCATTAATGCCGACTTGACTTCTATGAGCGATCGCCATTTCCACCCCTAAACCAAGAAACCGGGTTTCTGTTCACAATTAGTGCATGAAAACTAATCCTTCACGGGCAGGCGATAACTGGTTAAAGGCAGAAAAATCGTCAACACCTCCCCCGCCTTGGGCCGTTGCTTCACCGTCAACTTACCCCCCATGGCATGGCACAGGTTTTTCGTCACATCCAGATTGAGGCTCAAGCTGCCGGTTTCCGGTTGGAACATCAACAATTGGCCGAGGGATTTGAGCGATCGCGACAACGACGTACTTTGGGACACCAATTGCAGTTTTAACTGATTCCCCGCCGTCGTCACCTGCACCGCCACCAATTCCCCCGTGGGGAGGCTGCGGGTGAGCCGCTCCATTAATCCCGTTAACACCTGAGCCAACATGGCAGGATGACTAATAATCGTCGGCAACTCCTCCGGGAGCAGAATATCGAGGGTGATATTGCGCCGCTGGGCCTGCTTTTGCCATTGGCTCGTGTGTTGTTGAATAATTTGTTGCAAAGAAATCGGGATTAATTGCCCAACGGTTTGGGGCTGATCGACTTGGGATTCTAATTCCGTGGCTCGAAAAATCAACTCCATGCGATTGATCTGATCGGTGCATTCCTGATCAATGGTTTCCAACCGCTTCACCACATCCTCAGCAAATGTGCTGCGCTTTTTCAACAACAACCGCGTCAGCATCCGAATTGTCGTTAGGGGGGTGCGGACTTCGTGGGTGAGGGCTTGGAGCAATTCCACCTCAGCGGTGGGGGCG
>JAABSU010000200.1 GCA_011390265.1 Spirulina sp. | reverse complement strand
CGATGTCACCCAAACCCCCATCCCCCGCTTTGACCTGTTGGACATGAACGCCTACGCGATGATGTCGGTGCAGTTTTCGCGGGGTTGCCCTTTTCAGTGCGAATTTTGCGACATTATTGTCCTCTACGGCCGCAAACCCCGCACCAAGGAGCCGGCCCAACTCTTGGCGGAATTAGAACGCCTCTTTGAATTGGGGTGGCGAGGGGCTGTGTTCATGGTGGATGACAATTTTATTGGCAATAAACGCAATGTGAAACGCCTCTTGGCGGAACTGCGGCCCTGGATGGCGGAGCATGGCTATCCCTTTAGCTTTAATACTGAGGCTTCGGTGGATCTAGCCCAGGATCAAGAGCTAATGGATGCGATGGTGGCCTGTAATTTTGGCTCGATCTTCGTCGGCATTGAAACCCCCGATGAAGACAGTTTAGCGGTGACGAAAAAATTCCAAAATACCCGCGATCCGCTCCAGGACTCGATTTATAAAATCCAAAGCTCTGGGATTCGCGTCATGGCGGGCTTTATTGTCGGCTTTGATGGGGAGAAAAAGGGAGCGGGTGATCGCGTCGTCGAATTTGTCGAGCAGGCTGCGATTCCCCTCGCCACGTTCAGCATGCTCCAAGCCCTCCCCGATACCGCCCTTTCCCACCGTCTCGCCCAAGAAGGGCGGCTGCTCCATAGTGCCGGGGACATCAATCAAACCACACTGCTGAACTTTATCCCCACCCGGCCCATTGAAGATATTGCCCAGGAATATGTCCGGGGCTTTTGGAATTTATACGATCCCCAGAAGTTTTTAGACCGTACCTATCGTTGCTATCGCATTTTGGGGCAGGCAAATTTTCCCAAAAAGGAGAGAAAAGCGAAAAAGCCCTTCGATTGGCAAATTGTCAAAGCCGCATTGCTGATCTTTTGGCAACAGGGAGTCGTCCGGAAAACCCGCTGGACGTTTTGGCCCTACCTGGTGCAGATGCTCCGCCACAATCGAGGGGGGGTATTGAGCTATCTGACGATTTGCGGTCAAATTGAACATTTCCTCGAATACCGGCAGTTGGTGAAAGACAATATTGAGGCGCAACTAGCCGCCTATTTGGCCGAACAAGCCGAACTGCAACGTTCTGCGCCGCAAGCCGCGCTTGCGAAAGCGGTAAGCTAAACAGAAACCCTGCACGCCGAAGGACTGGTGAGATTCTGTCAGCAGGATTGTCCATTCATCCCCGGCGAGCCTAACGGCATCGGTTGGGCTATGGGGATAGCCCACCCAATCCTCCCCTCGGGGATGATGGCAACGGATGCCTGCTCCGGAACTGGAGAACTGAGAACACACCCAATATTCTTACAACACTGGAGCATTGTCATTTTGAACGTTTTACTGATCTATCCTCTCTTTCCCAAAACCTTTTGGTCTTTTGAAAAAACCCTGGAATTAGTGGGGCGCAAAGCCATGTTGCCCCCCTTGGGTCTGGTGACGGTGGCGGCGATTCTGCCCCAAACCTGGGACTATCGACTGTGCGATCGCAATATTAGTGAAATCAGCGAAGCCGATTGGGATTGGGCTGAGTTGGTGATTTTATCGGGGATGATCGTCCAACGGGATGACTTCACTGCCCAAATCCGCGCCGCCAAAGCTCGCGGCAAATTAGTGGCCGTCGGCGGCCCCTACCCCACCTCGATTCCCGAGGAAATGACCGCCGCCGGAGCGGATTTCCTCATCCTCGATGAAGGGGAATTAACATTGCCGATGTTTGTCGAGGCCATTGAATCGGGAGCCACCAGCGGCACATTCCGCAGTGCCGAAAAACCCGATGTCACCAGCACCCCGGTGCCCCGTTACGATCTCCTCGATCTCAATGCCTATACGGAAATGTCGGTGCAGTTTTCCCGGGGTTGCCCCTTTCAGTGTGAATTCTGCGACATTATCGTCCTCTATGGCCGCAAACCCCGCACCAAAGAGCCGGATCAACTGTTAGCAGAATTGCAAGCCCTTTACGATCTGGGGTGGCGGCGGAGCATTTTCCTCGTCGATGATAATTTCATTGGTAATAAGCGCAACGTCAAGCTCCTGCTCAAGGCCCTGATTCCCTGGATGAAGGAGCGAGGCTATCCCTTCAGTATCAACACTGAAGCCTCGGTGGATCTGGCTCAGGATGTGGAATTGATGGAGTCGATGGTGGAAGCTGGGTTTAGCTCTGTGTTTTTGGGGATTGAAACCCCCGATGAGGGCAGTTTAGAAGTAACCCGCAAGTTCCAAAACACCCGCGACCCCTTGAGTGAATCGGTGCAGGCGATCATTCACTCTGGCTTACGGGTGATGGCGGGCTTTATTGTCGGCTTTGATGGCGAAAAATCGGGAGCCGGCCAGCGGATTGTCGAGTTTGTCGAAAAAACGACGATTCCCACGGCGTTCTTTAGTATGCTCCAAGCCCTCCCCAATACCGCCCTTTGGCATCGCCTGGATCGGGAAGGCCGCCTCCTGGAGGGGGATGTGGACAAGATGGGCAACCAAACCAACTTGATCAACTTCATTCCCACCCGCCCCATTGAAGAAATTGCCCAGGAATATGTCGATGGGTTCTGGCAACTGTACGACCCGATTAAATTTATGGATCGGGTTTACCACCATGTCCGCACCTTTGAGGCAGCACCCCAACGGCACGCCCGGCGGCAGGTGAAAAAGGCGTTTAAGGCGGCGGGGAAAGATCCCCAACCCTTTGATTTTTCCATCCTGCGGGCCCTCGGGATCATTGCCTGGCGACAGGGGGTGGTGCGTAAAACCCGGTTTAAGTTCTGGGGCTATCTGTGGGCATT
The DNA here is from genome assembly GCA_011390265.1 of Spirulina sp. Taxonomy (GTDB): domain Bacteria; phylum Cyanobacteriota; class Cyanobacteriia; order Cyanobacteriales; family Spirulinaceae; genus Spirulina. The sequence continues at coordinate 3,869 of JAABSU010000200.1, read as the reverse complement.
GTGGCGATCGCAGCCCGATAGCATCGTCAGTTTCCTCAGTGTTTGCGCTCAAATTGAGCACTTTATCGAGTACCGCAGCATTGTGAAGGATCAAATTGAGGCCCAACTGGCGGTTTACCTCGCCCAAAAGGCCAAACACGATGCGGCACAACCGGCGATCGCCGCCTAAAATCCTCCTAAATTCCCCCAATGTCAGGGGGATCAAAAAATCTTCCCCTGTGGAGATCAAATCTCGATGTTAGAATACCGGGCAGTGCTTTGTTAACACTGCCCAAATTTTTACTGATTTTACCGTTAGAGCGCGAACAGCTCGCCCCACCCTAGGGTTTTGCACGTTTTTCTCGCCCTCAACCATTATGGAAGGATCATTCGCATTAACGCTACAGATCGTGATCGCCGTGCTGGCTGGCATTGGCGCACAGGTGCTGGGCGAACTCCTCAAAATTCCCAGTATTGTCTTTTTGCTCTTGCTGGGGATCTTCCTTGGCTCTGATGGTTTAAATATTCTCCATCCCCACGAGTTGGGGGTGGGGTTGGAAGTCCTCGTCGCCCTTGCTGTCGCGATCATCCTCTTTGAAGGGGGGCTAAATCTCGAACTCCGTGCTCTGGGGCGCGTTTCTGGCAGTCTGCGTAACTTGGTGACCATTGGGACGCTCATCACGCTCCTGGGCGGGGGCATGGCCGCCCATTGGCTCAGTGAATTTCCTTGGTCGATCGCCTTTCTCTATGCCTCCCTTGTCGTCGTCACTGGCCCAACAGTGATCGGCCCGCTGTTAAAACAGGTGGCCGTCGATCGCCGCGTTGCCACGCTCCTTGAAGGGGAAGGGGTTTTAATTGACCCGGTGGGGGCGATTCTCGCCGTGGTTGTTCTCGATACCATCCTCAATAGCGATGCAGTACCGGCGGCCATCTTCACGAGCTTGCTCCTGCGTTTGGGGATTGGCGTTTTAGTGGGAAGTGTTGGCGGCTGGTTATTGAGCTTGATGCTGCGTCAAGGCAATGGTATTTCTGAAGATTTAAAAAATTTGGTCGTGCTTGCCGGGGTCTGGGGCCTCTTTGGCCTTTCCCAATTCCTCCGCAGTGAATCGGGGTTAATGGCTACCGTGGTAGCGGGTTTGGTGCTGCGGGCCTCTGCTCTGCCGGAAGAACGGATGTTGCGCCGCTTTAAGGGGCAACTGACGGTTTTAGGCGTTTCTGTGCTGTTTGTCCTGTTGGCGGCGGATCTTTCCTTGGCGAGTATTGTGGCTCTGGGTTGGGGGAGTGTCCTCACCGTTTTGGTGTTGATGTTGGTGGTGCGCCCCTTGAGCGTGATGATCTGCACTTGGAACAGCGATTTAAATTGGCGACAAAAGCTGTTTGTGGCTTGGATCGCCCCGAAAGGAATTGTTTCGGCTTCTGTGGCTTCCCTATTTGCGATCTTGCTCACAGAGCAGGGGATTAACGGGGGGGATGCCATTAAGGCCCTGGTATTCTTGACGATTCTGATGACCGTATTTTTCCAAGGCCTCTCGGCCCGTTGGGTGGCTCAGGGCCTACAAATCACATCCCTGGAGGCAACGGGGGCGGTGATTGTCGGCTGTACGCCCTTGGGGCGGTTAATTGGCTCGCTGTTCCAAGAGGCGGGGGAATCGGTGGTGATGATTGACACTGATGCGGAGGCTTGCGAGAAGGCCCGCCAAGATGACCTATCGGTGTTTGAAAGTAGTGCTTTAGATCCAGATGTATTGGCAGAAGCCGGGATTGAATCCATTGGCACGTTTGTCGCCCTCACCAGTAATGGCGAAGTGAATTCGGTATTAGCCCAACGGGCAGTGGAAGAATTTGAGCCGCCCCGCGTGTTTGCCGTGTTGCCTCGCAAAGAGAAAGAGGCGGAAAAACCCAAGGCGAGTAAAAAAATTGTCTCCGCTTTTCAAGCCGATGTGCCGATGAAAACCTGGAACCAATATCTTCAAGCCGGCCAGGTCAAACTGGGGGAAACGGTTTTAAAATCCACCGGTTTAGCCTTTCAGCAGGCCCACATTGATGCCCTGATTAAAGCGGGGGAATTGTTGCCCCTATTGGTGAAACGGGATAAAGGCTTGCAGGTAGCGGCGGCTCAGGAGGCCCTACAGGCGGGCGATCGCCTCATCTATCTCCTCCATGATCCCCGCCCCAAACTCCTCAAACGTCTATCCGGAGGGAGTTCCACCGGCCGCTTAGCCATGGAAACATTGCCAGAAATTGAAGAGGTTCCCCTCTCGGTGGCCAGTACCGTCGCTTCAGCCTAATCCTCTGGTTTCATCAAAATCCCTAGGGCCAAGAGGGCAAAGCCAATGGCCGCCCCTGCTTTGAGGAGCTTGGCGGGTAAAAAGGCCGCCACCCCTTCGCCAATGATCACGCCGACGAAACTGGCTAAGACCAAAGCAGTTACGGTTCCTAAAAATACCGCTTGGGGCGATCGCGAACTGCCACTGAGGGCGATCGCCGCCAACTGGCTTTTATCGCCAATTTCCGCCAAAAACACAGTAATAAAACTCAAACTCAACAATTGCCAATCCATCGCTTACATCCCCACAATATCCCAGAGCAATAACACCGCCACCGTCATCAACATCGCCGCCGCCGCCAAATCCATCACCTTGGGACTCACCCGCCGCGCCAGCCACCACCCCAAGGCCACGCCGACCAAACTGGTGGCGATCAAGGCCGTCGCCGCCCCAGCAAACACAATCCAGGGCTGATGGGATTCCGCCGTGATTAACAGCGTTGCCAACTGAGTTTTATCCCCCATTTCCGCCAACAGGATCGTTAAAAACGTACTGGTGCAGGTGGCCCAAAAGGTTTTCCCCCGTTTGGGAGGAGCGATCGCAGCAGCATCAACCGGATCAGGAATCGGGGGAAGTGGCTCGGTGACAGTCACAGATTTAGGGGATGAAAATTCGACGCTAGTATAACGCATCCCCTCCCTAGGCTGGGACTTGCACAGGGGTAGCACAGCCAAGCTGAAACACCTCATGGATCGCATTGAGCGCCGCCACCCCTTCTGATGCGGCAACGACGCAACTAATTTTAATTTCCGAGGTGGCAATCATTTTGATATTGAACCCTTGGCTAGCGAGGGCGTTAAACATTTGGGCCGCTACCCCTGGATGGCCCTGCATGCCTGCCCCAACAACGCTCACTTTGGCCACATCGGTATCGACAACAATTTCCCCCCGTTCCCATTGATTCACAATCGGAGTTAATACCGCTTGGGCTTGAACCAAATCCGCAGCGGCAACGGTGCAGGCAATATCGCGGGTGGGGATGCCGTTGAGGATGTGGCAGCGTTGGGATTGGATAATCATATCGACGCTGATGCCTTCAGCGGCAAGGAGACTGAAGAGATGGGCTGCCATACCGGGGCGATCGGGCACATAGCGGATTGCCAATTGTGCTTGGGATTGGTGGAGGGCAACGCCGCGCACGGGGGGCAAGTCTGAAGTTGCGGCGGGTTGCAAGCTGGAAGAATTGACCTCGAAGGCTTGGCAGAGGGCGGCAATGGCGCGATCGCAATCCGCCGCTGCAATCACGCAACTCACCTTCACCTCCGAGGTGGAAATCATGTCAATATTCACCCCCGCATCCGCTAGGGTTTGGAACATCGTTGCCGCAATCCCCGGCCGCCCAATCATCCCGGCTCCCACGATGGAAATCTTGGCAATTTTTCGCTCCACCAAAACCTCCGCCTGATCCCGATTCAGATCACTCCCGGAGCGCAACACCGGGGCCATGGCCTCCGCCACCGCCTCAGCCGGGGTGAGCATCCCCTTCACCACCGTAAAGGCAATATCGTTGCTGTTGCCCTCATGGATGGATTGAATAATTAAATCCACATCTACTTTTTGGTG
>JAABSU010000199.1 GCA_011390265.1 Spirulina sp. | reverse complement strand
CGTAGTGGGAGGGGTGAATATCGCGCACCGCAAAACCCGCCCGCTCCCGGGTGAGACCACCGGGGCCAAGGGCAGACAGACGGCGTTTATGGGTCAACTCCGCGAGGGGATTGGTTTGATCCATAAATTGGGATAACTGGGAGGAGCCGAAAAATTCCTTAATGGCGGCAACTAAGGGCTTGGGGTTCACCAATGAAGCAGGGGTGAGGGAATCGGCTTCCGAAACCGTCATCCGTTCCCGAATAATCCGCTCCAAACGATTCAACCCCACCCGCACTTGGTTTTGGAGCAGTTCCCCCACAGAACGAACGCGGCGGTTCCCCAAGTGATCAATGTCATCGGTGTTACCACTATCAAACTCCAGGTTGATCAGGTAGTTGATCGCCGCCATGATGTCGTCGTTGGTGAGGACGCGGATCGTGTCGGGGGTGTTGAGGCGGAGTTTTTTGTTGATTTTGTAGCGGCCCACTTTGCCCAAGTCGTAGCGCTTGTTGTCGAAAAAGCGCGATTCCAGCAACTGCCGCCCGCCGTTAACCGTGGGGGGTTCACCGGGCCGCAGCTTACGATACAACTCCATCAAAGCTTCTTCTTCGCTGGGGTTGCCTTCTTTGTCGAGGGTTTTTTGATAGAAATCGGGGTGGCGCAGGCCGTCCATGATTTCGTTATCCGTCAGGCCGATCGCCTTCAGCAAAACTTGGGCGGAAAGTTTGCGGGTTTTGTCAATGCGCACCCACACCAAACTATTTTTATCGGTTTCAAACTTGAGCCAGGCCCCCCGGTTGGGGATCAGGGAAGCGGAGTAGGTGCGGCGACCGTTTTTGTCGGTTTCGGTTTTGTAATATACACCGGGCGATCGCACGATCTGGTTAACGATGACCCGCTCTGCCCCGTTGATAATGAACGTGCCGCGATCAGTCATCAAGGGGAGATCGCCAATAAAGACCTCCATTTCCTTAATTTCCCCGGTTTCCTTATTGATCAACCGGGTGGGGACGTACATTTGGACGGAATAGCTAGCATCCCGCCGTTTGGCCTCATCCACATCGTATTTTGGGGCATGAAGTTTAAACTTATCCCCAATAAAATGCAATTCCAACTTGCCGGTGTAGTCTGTGATCGGTGAAAAACTGTTGAGTTCTTCAATCAAGCCGGTTTCTAGAAACCAACGGAAACTTGACCGTTGAATCTCAATCAGGTCGGGCAGCAGATTGTAGGTTAGGTTGGTCATGGGTTTTGACGATGTGGACAGAGAAAGCGGGGGAGTGGGAAGTGGGGAGTGGGAAGTGAGCCAAAATATTGATTCTGTACTCTTTTCTCTCTCCTCTTTCCTCGCTCCTCCTTTAGGTGGGGAGCACGGGCAGGCGGAACAGTTGGCGGGCGTTGGCGGTGGTGGTGGCGGCAAGATCGGCCAATTCCACTTGGCGCAGTTGGGCCACCGCAGCGGCAACGTGGTAGACATAGCTGGGTTCGTTGCGTTTTCCCCGACGGGGAACGGGGGCCAAAAAGGGGCAGTCGGTTTCAATGAGGAGGCGATCGCCCGGCACCATTTGTGCAGAAGCCTTGAGGTCGTGGGCATTGTTAAACGTGACAATGCCGCTGAAACTGATATACAACCCCAAATCTAAAAACCACTGGGTTTCCGTGGGATTGCCCCCCCAACAGTGCATCACGCCCCGAATCGGGCCATAGGTCTGATTGACTTCCTGAAGGAGTTCCCGCATCGCCACTGCGGCATCGCGACAGTGGATGATTACGGGCAAATCTAAGGAGGCGGCAATGGCCAACTGTTGGCGGCAGACGTGGCGTTGATGATCTTCGTTTTGGGCTTTGAAAAAATCAAGACCCAACTCGCCAATAGCCACCACCCGCTGATCCGATGCCGCCAACTGATGAATTTCCGTCCCCAGATCCCCATGCCATGCGTCCGCATCCAAGGGATGCAGACCCACGGCAAAAAATAGCTCTGGGAACTGATCCGCCAGGGCCTGGATTTGGGAAAACTCATCGGGGCGAACACAGGAATGCACCAACTGCACCACGCCAGCCTCTTGCCAGCGGGCCCGCACGGCTTCGAGGTCTGGTTGAAAGACCTCGAAGTTAATATGGACATGGGTATCAACTAGCTGCATAGGGCAACCCAATAATGGATCTATGGGCCATTGCCGAAGGGGCGATGGGTACGCTACGCGGATCGCGCTTGCCAGAAAAAACGGGCTAACGAGCCTTAGGCCGAAACCGCTGGGGTGTCGTTGCGCCGTAGATACCGCACCAGGCGGGCTTTTTTCCTCGCCCCGGTGTTGACATGGAGCACGCCTCGTTTCACCGCCTTGTCGATTTTGCTGTAGACACGAGCCTGAGCCGCATTGACTTCAGCGAGTTCTTCGGGGGTGGGGTTGGCCGCATAGGCATCCACCGCCGCGAGGTATCGCTTGCTCAGGGTTTTGACAGCAGATTTGTAGGATTTATTACGGAGGCGGTTACGCTCAGCAATTTGAATACGTTTAATCGCAGATTTAGAATTAGCCACGGTCGTCTTGTTGAACAGGTTGCTGGGTTTGCAGGTAGAATATTAAACACTTGCCGGACATATTAATATACCACTAGGGAAAACCACTGTGCAACTGAAAGGGGCCTGCATCGCCAAAATTCACCAATTGGCCCGACCGGAGAGCGATCGCCCCACAGCCTTTAACTATCCACGTTAAGCTAGAACGTAATCTGGATTGAGTGCCGGGACGCTAAGGCCCCCACTCGCTCCACTCCTCTCCTTACCACTCGCCCAGGCATTGCAAGACCATGCTGCGAATCATCACCGAGGCAACTGAGGCCCGTACTGAACTCCACCGTATTAGTAGCCGCACCCACGGCAGTGAGACCCTGCCCCAAGAAGAAAGTGTCCGTAACATTGTGCAAACGGTTCAACAGCGGGGCGACCAAGCCCTGTTGGACTATACCGCCCAATTTGATGGCCAAACCGTCACCGTTGAACAGTTGGCCATTAGTGGCTCTGAATTAGACGCGGCCTATCAACAGGTTTCTAAGGAACTGCTGGATGCGATCATCCTGGCTCGTCAGCAAATTGAAGCCTTTCACCGTCAACGGCTGCCGAAATCTTGGGTACAGTTCCAGGATGATGACACGGTATTGGGGAAACGCTACACCCCTGTGGATCGTGCCGGTTTATATGTACCGGGGGGGCGGGCGGCCTATCCGAGTACGGTGTTAATGAATGCGATTCCCGCCAAGGTGGCCCAAGTGCCTCGGATTGTGATGGTTACGCCCCCTGGGCCGGAAGGGAAGATGAACCCGGCGGTGTTGGTGGCGGCCCAAGAGGCGGGGGTGACGGAAATTTATCGCGTTGGGGGGGCGCAGGCGATCGCCGCCCTGGCCTACGGTACGGAAACGATTCCCAATGTGGATGTGATCACCGGGCCGGGGAATATTTACGTCACTTTGGCGAAAAAGATGGTGTACGGCGTGGTGGGGATTGACTCCCTAGCGGGGCCGTCGGAGGTGTTGATCATTGCCGATCGCTATGCCAATCCTATCCATGTGGCGGCGGATTTGTTGGCTCAAGCGGAACATGATCCCCTCGCAGCGGCGATCCTGCTCACCCCCGATCCGGAGTTAGCCCGCAAAGTGCAGCAGGAGGTGACGCGGCAATTGGAATATCACCCTCGGCGGATTTTGACGGAGAAGGCGATCGCCCATTATGGCCTGATCGTCATTGTGGAATCCCTTTCCCAGGCTGCCGAATTCTCCAACCTGTTTGCCCCGGAACATTTGGAGTTAGAAATTGAAGACCCTTGGCATTTGGTGGAGCAGATCCGCCATGCGGGGGCGATTTTCCTGGGCAATTCTACCCCTGAAGCGGTGGGGGACTATTTAGCTGGCCCCAACCACACGCTCCCAACTTCTGGCGCGGCCCGTTATGCTTCTGCCTTGGGGGTGGAAACGTTTATGAAGCATTCCAGCCTGATTCAATATTCCCCCCAAGCTCTGCAACGGGTGGCGGGGGCGGTGCAAACTCTGGCCAATGCTGAAGGTCTCCATTCCCATCGGGAATCGGTGCGGCTCCGGGTGGATAAAAACGCCCATTAATAGCGACCATTAATGTAGGGGCGAAAATTTTTCCGCCCTCCCCATTTTTCGCCCTCCCCATTTTTTACACCTTCTTGACGCTATAGTGCTGAGGCCATACCATTAAGGTACAACTCCCCAGCAATAGCTGGTTGGGTAGCCTAAATGGCTACCTTAGATTTTTTTGGCCGAAGCTTGTCCAGATGATAAGCAAGCTTTATATTTTTGAAGGCGAGCACAGTTGACTAAGCGTAGCGTTGTATACATAGACGGCTTCAATTTATACTATGGCGTACTGAAAGAAAACCCGCATCATAAGTGGCTTGATCTACAGAAATACTTCAGGCTACTGAGACAGGATGATGAAATCAAAAAAATTTGGTACTTCACGGCAGAGGTTACTGGCCCCCCCTTTCAAAGGCAAAAAGTTTACCTTGACGCGGTAGGCACATTACCCCTTGTTAAAGTGGTGCTTGGCCTTTATAAACGGAAGACTTTGAAATGTAAGGTAGATGGGTGTAAGTATCAAGGCAAAAATGGCAAACAGTACACAGTTCCTGAAGAAAAGAAAACGGACGTTAATATTGCCCTACAAATGTTGGATGATGCGTATCAAGGTGCGTGCGATCGCATGATTTTAGTATCAGGCGACTCTGACTTAGTGCCGGCCGTAAAGCTTATCAAAGAAAGACATCCACAAATTCAAGTCACCGTTTACATCCCGGCAAATCATCCCCAGCGAGGAGCAGCAAAAGAATTGAGAGATGCTGCTGATAAACACAAAACTTTACCCACAGAATTGCTGTCAAAATCTCAATTTCCTGAGACCCTGATCGGGGCTTCAGGGCAAAGCATTTGTAAACCTGAGGCTTGGAGCCAGTCAGAAACCCGATAGTTTGAGGGGGTGAGGCCGTAGCCTCCTAATTTTTCCCTGTCGAGGCCGCCCGTTCAAGCTACCCCTTTGCCCCTCCTTGGGTTATTTTGAAAGTAGGGGTACGCCTGACCCATCATGGCTGGCCTCTAGATTTTAAACCTGGTGTTGCTTATGTCTTCTGTGAACCCTCTGTTTCAAACCAAGCTTGTCAAAAATTGGGTGGGCCAGTATGCTTTCCCGTTGGATTTGGGCGATCGCCACGCCATTATCCACCGATGGATCACGACGTTGGCATCGGGGACGCTGGATCACGTGAAGGAGGTTTCGCTCCATGGGGATTTTTTGCGGGATATTTTCCAGGATGTATTAGGCTATCGTTCGGTGATTGGGGGGGCGGGGGAAACGTGGGAACTTCATGCGGAGCAGACGATTTCTGATGGGGGCGGGTCTGCGGATGGGGCGATCGGCTTATTTATGAGGACAGAGCAGGGCAAGACGAAGTTAGCGGGGCGGTTGGTGGCTCCTATTGAATTGAAGGGAACGAAGGCGGATCTGGATAAGGCGGGGAGTCGGAAGGAGTCGGCGGTGGATCAGGGGTGGCGGTATGCGAATTATACGGCGGGGTGTAAGTGGGTGATTGTCTCGAATTATCGGGAGATTCGTCTTTATCATTTGGATAAAACGCCGGTTTTTGCGGAAGTGTTTGATTTGGTGGGTTTGGGGGATTTAGAGGCGTTTAAGCGGTTTTTCTATTTGTTGTGTCGGGCGAATTTTTTGCCGATTCAAGGGGATCAGGATTCGCGGATTGATCGGTTATTGGTGGAGTCGGATCAGCAGGAGACGGAAGTTACGGCATCGCTTTATCAGGAATATAAAAGTTTACGAATTGAGTTGGTCAATCATTTTAAGTTCAATGGGCCGCCGGATTTACCGAGTCGAGAGTTGGTGTTAGTGGAGAAGGCGCAAAAGGTGTTAGATCGGGTGTTATTTGTCGCGTTTTGTGAGGATCGGGGGTTATTGCCGCGCCATACGATTCGGAATGCCCATGCTCACCGTGATCCCTATTATCCGCGCTCGATTTGGGAGAATTTTAAGGCGGTGTTTCGTTGGGTGGATCAGGGCAATCCTGATAATCCGCCGATTCCGGAATATAACGGCGGTTTGTTTCGGTTTGATCGGGTTTTAGATGAGGTGTTGACGGTGACTGATCCGATTTGTGATCAGATGAAGAATTTGGCGCGATACGATTATGCCGAAGAGGTTTCGGTGGATATTTTGGGGCGTATTTTTGAGCAGTCGGTGACGGATTTGGAGGAGTTGCAGGCGTTGGCGCGGGGGGAGGTGTATAACGCGAAGCAGGGGAAGCGGAAAAAGCAGGGGGTTTTCTATACGCCGGCCTATATTACGCGCTACATTGTCGGGGTGGCGGTGGGGGGTGATTTGGCGCGGAAGCGGGAGCGGTTGGGGGCGGGGGATGATTTGGAGCGGCGTTATTTGGAGGAGGTGTTAATTCCTTTGAAGGTGTGTGATCCGGCTTGTGGTTCGGGGGCGTTTTTGATTGCGGCGTTTGATTTTTTGGTGCGGGAATATCGGCAGGTTTATCGTAATTTGGGGGAGGAGTTTGAGCCGGGGGTGGTGTATCGGTTAATTTTGCAGGGCAATTTATACGGGGTGGATTTGTCGTCGGAGTCGGTGGAGATTACGAAGTTGTCGTTATGGTTACAGACGGCGCAGCGGGGGCAAAAGTTGGCGGATTTGGATCGCAATATTTGTCGGGGCAATTCTTTGATTGAGGATCGGGCGGTTGATCCGTTGGGGTTTGATTGGGTGGGGGCATTTC
>JAABSU010000198.1 GCA_011390265.1 Spirulina sp. | reverse complement strand
TATAGCAGTAGCGAAGAGAGTGAGGACATCACGTACACATCGCGTAGGGTGGGCAATGCCCACCAGGAGAGGGTTTCGGATTTCTGGAACGTCCTAACAATACTGTCTAGTGCTATGGCTTTGTAGCTGCTGCTCCGATCTGTGGCAAAAACGCTAAATTAGAAGAACTTGAATTGAGTGAGGTGAGGATTGTGGAAGAATTGCGAGCGGCCCTGGAGTTGGCCACCGATGAAGAGCTAGGGCAGCTTACCCATATTCTGTTTTGCCGACGCTTTAACCCCTTGGATTACCTCAATACCCCCGATGTGGCGACGTTGCAGCAGTACGATCGCCCCACCCAATTGCAACAATTAGAGCAACGGTTTTGTTTCCTCGCCGCCGATGGCATCACCGTTCTGCGGGGGCGCAGTCAGGATCTCAGCTATCGCCAAGTGCTATTGCAGGTGTGCCGCTATTTGAAAATTGCCCACGGCGAAGGGATGACTACCCTCGACCTTGAAGCGGAAATTTTTCTGAATTTGATGGGCCGGGCTTGGGACAAACTCCCCGCCGCTGACCGCAATTCCCTAACGACTAAAATTCAGCGCTCCCTCTCCCGCTCTAATTTTTCCGAACCCCTGCCGGCCCAGTTACAACATAACCCGATGCAGTTCCTCCTCAAGGGGGGCGGTGTGGTGGCCATTAGCGGCGTGGTGCGATCGCTCCTCCTCAATCACATTGCCCGCCAGTTTGCCCTCCATTTTGCCCGCTACCACGCCACCCAAGCGGTACTCCGTCAAGGGGGAGCGATCGCCGCCACCCAACTCCAAAACCAGATCGCCCTCCAAGCCGCTAAACGGGGCATGGCCTTGACTGCGGCTCGCCACGGGGCGGTGCGGACATTATTTGCCGCCCTGGGGCCGATTCTTTGGACGACGTTTTTAGCAGATTTGGGATGGCGGGCGATCGCCACCAACTATGGCCGGATTATCCCGACAATTTTTGCGATCGCCCAAATTCGCCTGACGCGGGGTGAGGTTTGGGAAATGGCAGCGGTTATGGCTTAGGGGGGTTCACCAATTTTTGAAACTCACCATGATTGCGCAGGCTGGCAAAATCGGTGTTTTCCCGTGCGGATTGGGCGAGGTTGGCCCGGAGGGCAATGGCGCGGTTGAGGGCTTTGAGGGCGGGGGCGGTTTGATTTTGAAGGGCGTGGGCGCTGGCTTTGTTGTACCAAGCGGCGGCATAGTTGGAGCGGATGCGGATCGCTTGGTCATAGGCGGCGATCGCCCCTGCATAGTCCCGCTCCATCTGCCGGGTAGCCCCTAAATTATTGTGGGCGGGGTGATAGTCCGGGCGCAGAGCAATCACCCGCTCAAACGTAGCGATCGCCTCTGTGGTGCGGCCCAATGCCTGCTGGGCTAACCCGAGGTTATTAATCGCCGGGAAATAATCACTTTTGGTGTCAATGGCCCCTTCATAGGCGGCGATCGCCTCCTCATAGCGCTGGAGTTGAAACAAAGCATTGCCCTTGCTATACCAAGTTAACGTGTTATCCTTGCGCAGGGCGAGGGCCTGCTCATAGGCGGCGATCGCCTCCCCATAGCGCTCCAAGGCATAAAGTGTACTACCCCGGCCATACCAAGGCTCTGGCCGTTCAGACTGTTGGGTAATGGCCTGATCATAAGCCACCAACGCCGCGTCATGTTGCTGCAACTCGAACAACTGATCCGCCCGCTCCAAAACCGATTTTCCCTGCAAATCTTCCAACACCGCCAAATGTTCCTGATAGAGCGTAATCGGTATTGCCCAAGCGGTGTTAGCCTCCTCCGCCTCCCCGATGTGCAACGCCAACAGCCCCCCTTGACGATTGACCACCGCACTCCCCGCTAAGAGCGTCGCGGGGGGTTGATAACCCAACCGAAACACCCCCGGCAAGGAAGAGGTTTCAATTTCCGTTAACGGAATAGCCGTGAGCGGGGCGGTTAATTGTGAGGTGAGGGTTGCCGCTGTTGTGGTTTGGATGTAGACCTTATCGGCCGTTTCGAGGCGATCGGGTTTACCCAAGGGGAGGGAAGGGTGGGGACAACGGGCAAGATTGTGGAGCCGCTGTAAAATCACCAGATCGCTATGGGGTAAAGTCTGCACCTGATCCACCATTTGCGGCGGCGTTTGATGAAATTCCAGATTCACCGCCTCCCCTTGGGCGATCGCCGCCCGCGTCGTCAACACCGTGCAATATTCCGGCGCTCCCTCCACCACAAAACCCAGGGTAGGCTCTGCCTGCCCTGGATTCACCACCACCAAACTTTGTTGCAGATTCCCACTTAATTTTTTCAGGGAAGGCTGCAACAGAGTCCGCGCCCCCCATGTCGCCAGGCTTAAAACCGCCAAACCCCCCACAGCCCTTAACCCCCATTGCCGCCAAGGCCGCCGGGAGGGCACAGGCTTAATCGGTTTAGCATCTTGGGGGCCAGAAACCCGACGGTCTAAAGTTTGCAGCGCAGACAGGGCTTGCATCGCCGATTCAAACCGTTGGCGGAAATCGTACCGCACCATCCGATCTAAAAACTGCGCAAAATTAGGAGTCACCTCCACCAACTGCCGCCATTGCAATTCGCCGGTTTTAACATCTTCAGGAATATGCTCAGGATCTTTGCCCGTTAACGCCTGAAGCGCAATCATCCCCACCGCATAAACATCACTACTCAATTTCGGCCGCCCCTGGGTTTGCTCGCTAGGGGCATAGCCCACCGTGCCAATGGAAACCGTCACCTTAGTTTTACCATCCAGAGATGTATGCTTACTCGCCTGCTTAACCGCCCCGAAATCAATTAAAACTAACTTGCCATCCTGATCCCGACGGCGAATATTAGCCGGCTTCAGATCCCGATGGATCACCCCTTCCCGATGAATGACCGCTAAAACCTCCAGCAGTTCTTGCAACAGTTGCCGAACCTCGAACTCGGGCCACTTCTTCCCCAACGGCAACTCTGCTTCAAGGTCATGGCCCTCAATGTATTCCTGAACCAGATAAAACTCTTGATTTTGGGTGAAGTGGGCCAATAATTGAGGAATTTGATCATGCTGCCCCAGACGACCGAGCACCTCCGCTTCCCGCTGGAAAAGGTGTTTAGCGATTTCGTAGGTTTTTTGGGTGTAGTTTTTGAGTTTGAGCTTTTTAATAATGCAGGTGGGCTGACCGGGAAACTGTTCATCGATGGCGAGATAGGTTTCCCCAAATCCCCCGCGACTGAGGGGACGGAGGACGCGGTAACGATGGGCGAGATAAACAGGTGTTTTCTGCTGAACATTGGCCGCTAACTCTAGATCTTCGGGGTTGACCATGCCCGTACTAGCCGGTTTTGTCACCTGACTTTGCTTCCTCTGACTCTCCTGGGTCTGGCTATTTTTGGCGGCCATGGTGAGCCATTCAAACAGTTCTGGCGCGGAGGAAAAGTATTGGGTGATCAGCAGGTTGAGGAGGTTGGCGAGGCGTTCGCTGACCGGGGCAGTGTTACGCCATTGGGGGGTGAGGTCAGCGGGGGAAATGCCCGTCACGCCATGGATAATGGTGACCCCCAGACTATAAAGATCCCCTTCTACGGTGTGGGGGACGGTGGTATCGGGGGGGAGATAGCCGGAGAGGGCGATGGGGGCGCTGTTGTGGTTGGCCCCTTGTCCCTGGGCAATCTGGGGTAAACCTTGATAGAGGGCTCCAAAATGGCTCAAACCCCATTTTTCTTGGCTGTGATCATAAAAAAAGCTCTGGGGCTGTAAGTTGCCGTGGATGATCCCCCGCTCATGGAGACTGCCTAGGGTGGGGAGGATATTTTTTAGCAGTTGCACCGCTTGGTCTTCGGTTAGTTTTTCCTCAGCATCGAAGGTTTGGCTCAGGTAATGACCCGGGGCTCCGGTGTAAATCCAATAGACCGCCTCATTTTCAACACAGACAGCGGCTAGGGGTTGAATGGCCCAATCGGGGGGTAAATCCTTCAGGGTTGCCAAGGTGGATGAATAACTGGCGGCCGGGGAGACTGCGCCCCCCTCCACCCGTTGAATCCAACAGGGTTGCGGTTCAGACTGACGCAGATCTTCACCCCGAAATGTCTGGCTGAAGGCATCCTCAGCCACCAATTCCAATAGGCGATATTGTCCCTGTAAACCCTCTATGGCCATCCCTTCACCTCACTCACGACCCTTGCGTATAATCCATGTGCTTCCCGATTCAGACGGTTTTCTGGTAATTGAGTTTAGACGGCGGATCTGACGGAGAAGTTGCCAAAATTGTGGACAGTTCAAGAATTGTCACAATTCCCACCGGCTACTGTTGACCGGGGGCGATCGCCAGTTTTCACGGAGCAGGGCATTTCCTCCGGCCGCCGACCCTTGCCCAGGGGGGCCAATTTTTCAGCATCCCTGTGGAACCCGGAAGATCGCCACATGGGCTACAGGCCCGGGGGCTTAATCCGGCACAATGATGGATGCAACCCCTTATCCCGATCTTCTGACCATGTTACCAAGTGTCACTACGGGTTTATGCCTAGGCGCAGGGATTTATGTGCTCCTCTGTTTAATTTTGTGGCGGTGGCAAAACCGGCTCACTTTCTTTCCCTCCCGCCGCATTCGCTATTTTCCGGATCAATACCAAATGCCCTACGAAACGGTTTGGATTGATGTGCCGGGGACGGAGGGCGATCTCCTCCATGGCTGGTGGATTCCTGCCCCGGGGGCGACTCAGGTGGTTTACCTCCTCCATGGCAATGGTTTTAATATGGGGGCGAATTTGGCCCAAGCTCAGGTTTTTTATCGGCTTGGCTATGACGTTTTCCTGATCGACTATCGCGGCTATGGCCAGAGCGTCGGGCCTTTTCCCTCCGAAGCCCAGGTTTATCAAGATGCTCAGGTGGGTTTGGATTACCTCACCCAGGGGCGGGGCTATAGTGTGGCGCAGGTGATTGTCTTTGGCCATTCCATGGGGGGGGCGATCGCCATTGAACTCGCATCCCACAACCCCGATTTAGCCGCCCTGATCATTCAGGGGTCTTTCACGAATCTGCGGGATATGGCGGATCACGACGGTTTTTACAAGCTTTTGCCGATAGACTTAATCCTGTGCCAATGCTTTGATTCTGTGGATAAAGTCCCCGCCCTGCCGATGCCGATCTTGTTTATTCATGGGGAAGCAGATCGCCGGGTTCCCGCTTGGATGAGCGATCGCCTCTACCAAGTCGCCCAAACTGCCCACAAAGAGATCTATTTTCTCCCCAAGGGTGATCACAACCATGTCCCCGAAATTGGCGGGGAACCCTACCAAATCCGGGTGGGGGAATTCCTCGCCCATTTAACCTGTGCCTCTCCTTCCGTCACACCGAAAACCCGCTAACCCCTTCAATCTGTGATGCCGCAAAATGCTTGTCAGTACGATGGCCGTTTAGTCCTCAAGAATCAAAGGCGATCGCGCTCCGCCCATTGCCTAAGCACGCGCCCCTGGCTTTGTCCTGTACGGGAAAAAAATCATGTCGTTATCCCCTAATCCTCTCCCTCAGTTCGGCATTGTCACCCTCAGTTATGCCCCGGATTTTGAGCGGTGTCGGCTCCTAGCTGCCACCGTTCAGCACTGTATCGCGGAACCCTTTACCCATTATATTATTGTTGATCGCCGAGATTTAACACTCTTTAAAACCCTCGAAAACCATAACACCGAAATTATCACTGTAGAATCTCTGCTGCCTTGGTGGATTTTTCGGATTCCTACGATTAAGAAAGTATGGTTTAGTTGGCAAACGTTGCCCATGCGCAACTGGTTACTCCAGCAAATTGTTAAAATCGAAGCGGCTCAAACCCTGCCCAAAGATGTGTTCATATTTATTGATTCTGATGTTTGCTTCATCCGACCTTTTGATTTTAAGACCTTGATTAAGGGAGATCGAGTCCGGCTGTTTCGCGTCCCCAGCTATTCTAATCCGATCTTTGATCCTTGGTTTATCAATGCCCATCAATTACTCGGCCTTCCTCCCTTTAAAGCGGAGCAAGACCATCCTAATTTTATCGGTAATATCATTACATGGAAGCAGGAAAATGTGATTAAGCTCTCTAGCCACATTGAGGAGGTCTTAGGTATATCTTGGATCAAAGCAGTTGCCCAATATTGGCAATTTTCCGAGTATGTGCTCTATGGCACATTTGTTGATCAAGTCTTAAAAGAAACCAGCGGCCATTATCCTGACTGGACACCTTTATGTCATGAATATTGGGAACCGGAAGTACTTTCCGATCAGCAGTTAAAAGCATTTTTTATCAGCCTTGAGCCGGAAAATGTGGCGGTGATGATTAGTGCTAAAGCTGATATAAGTCCCCAGCGGTATCAGGCGGTGATTGAATCCCTGGCTTTGCCGCCAAACCTTTAGCTCTGGCCGGAGATGGTTTAAAATACGGGGCTACAGATTCAGTTGGCAATCCGCGCCAACGTCACCTATCGCCCCTCCCCTCCATGCCCACCCCTGCCCCCAAACGCCTCACCGAAACCACATTTCCCCTCACCGCCGTCGTGGGCCAAGAGGCCATCAAGCTGGCCCTGCTCCTTGCTGCCATTGATCCGGGCTTGGGGGGGGTGGCGATCGCCGGCCGACGGGGTACGGCTAAATCGGTGATGGCCCGGGGCATCCATAGCCTTTTACCCCCCATTGAAATCGCCAGCGGCTCCTACTGCAACGCCGCCCCCGAACCCAACGAACCCACGGAAATCATCCCCGCCCCCTTCGTGCAAATTCCCCTCGGTGTCACCGAAGACCGCCTCTTGGGTTCCGTGGATGTGGAGCAATCCATGACCCAAGGTCAGCCGATATTCCAGCCCGGCCTCCTGGCCCAAGCCCATCGCGGTGTCCTTTACATCG
>JAABSU010000197.1 GCA_011390265.1 Spirulina sp. | reverse complement strand
GGGCCTTCGCCTTCGCCCAAGCCTCCGCTTCATCATGGGCCACAATCACGGGGGTATGGTCGGTAATTTGCCCCTCGGTTTGATTGACCACATACCAAGCGGGGATCTGATGCCCCCACCACAATTGCCGGGAAATGCACCAATCCTTGAGGCGCACCAGCCAATCGCGATAGACCTTTTGCCAGCGATCGGGGACAAAATGGGGGGAATTTTCCTGATCAAGGGCCGTTAAGGCCCGTTGGGACAGGGGATCAATTTTGACAAACCATTGGGTAGAAAGCAGGGGTTCAACGGGAACTTTGCCGCGATCGCTATGGGGGACGGTGTGGCGATAGGGTTCCACCTTCACCAACATCCCCAACTCATCCAGCTTTTGCACAACATTTTGCCGCGCCACAAACCGATCCTGACCGACAAATTCCCCCCCCAACTCATTCACCGTGCCATCTTTATTGAGGATCGTAATCATCGGCAGGTTATGCCGTTCCCCCATGGCAAAATCGTTGGGATCATGGGCCGGCGTAACTTTAACGCAACCCGTCCCAAAACTGGCATCCACAAATTCATCGGCAATCACGGGGATCTGCCGGCCGATAATCGGCAACGTTAAATATTTACCAATCAGGCTTTGATACCGTTCATCGTTGGGATTCACCGCCACCGCCGTATCCCCCAGCATCGTCTCCGGTCGCGTCGTCGCCACCTCCATAAACCCAGTGCCGTCACTGAGGGGATAGCGAAAATGCCAAAGATGGCCGTCTACTTCTTGAGGTTCCACTTCCAGATCGGAAACAGCGGATTGGGAAGCAGGACACCAATTCACCAAATAATTGCCGCGATAGATCAAGCCCGCTTCGTAGAGTTGCACAAAGGCATGGGCCACGGCTTTACAGAGGGTTTCATCAAGGGTGAACCGTTCCCGCGTCCAGTCCGCCGACAGGCCAATGCGGCGCAGTTGGTTGACGATCGCCCCCCCTGATTGGCCCCGCCATTCCCAGGCACGGCGCAGAAATTCCTCCCGGCCGATATCTTCACGGCTTTGGCCCGCTTCCCGCAGTTGCCGCTCTAAAATCGTCTGCACCGCAATACTGGCGTGGTCTGTGCCCGGTAAACAGAGGACATCTTTACCCAGCATCCGGTGGTAGCGGATCAGCGTGTCGATCAGGGCCGTGTTGAAGGCGTGGCCCATGTGGAGGCTGCCGGTGACGTTGGGGGGCGGGATGATGATTGTGTAGGGTTCTTTGCCGCTGGTGGGGTCTGCACGGAAGGCCTGCTCTGCTTCCCAATGGGCTTGCCATTTGGCTTCGGTGGTGTTGGGGTCGTATTGGGGGGCCAGGGTGGGAATGTTAGCCGTCATGGGATTGCGTGCAGCCTCACTGAAAGATTGCCACCAATTTCGATAAAATTGGCTCAATGTCTCATTCTGCCATATCTTCGAGTGGTATTCGATTAATCTCTATGCCCCGCCAAAAAGCGAAAGGGGACTGGCCCCAAAAAATTTGCCCAGTGTGCGATCGCCCCTTCACTTGGCGGAAAAAGTGGGCGACCTGCTGGGATGCGGTGAAATATTGTAGCGATCGCTGTCGGCGGCGCAAGGCTAAGAACGTTGCAGGCGACGGAGCAGGGTGAAGAGGGGCGATCGCATCAACATTATTAATCTGCCCTATCTTCAGGAAGTCCCCTGCCATCCTCTGGAGTGGCTTCCTCTTCAAGCTTCAACTCCTCCAACGTCACCCCCGCGACCTTCAAGATCGGCTCAAGCGGCATTCCCCAACCCTGCAACAGTGGCACAATTTTCCGGAGCAGACTCAGACGACCTTCCCGGCGACCTTCTTGGCGACCTTCCTGAAGTGCTTCTTTGATCATTGCTTGATAAAACGTTGATTCTTGCATGGCTCGACTCCTCATCACTTGTTGAATCACATCTGCTTCTAATTTTAGCCCAGCAAATATCGCGGTTGTCGCTTCCAAATTGCGCTGCATTCCTTCATCAGCCACAATTTCCGGAATCCGACGCTTAATCTGCTGAAGGACTCCCATCGCATCGTTTTCCGCATATCAAATCTGCTCTTGTCAAGCTCTAAGGGATGTAAGGGCGCAAAATTTTAAATTTCGCCCCTACGCAGATCAACGATACAACCCAATTTAAGATTAGGAATGCGGTAGGCGACGGAGCAGGGTGAAGAGGGGCGATCGCATCCCTACAGGGAATTGGGCGAGGATTTTACCGAGGGTTGCTTTGAACGAAGGGGGACAGGCCCGCAATAGGGCTTGGCCTTGGGCGGTTTCCCCCTGTTCGATCAGCCGTAAACCCAGCAACAGCCGCGTTTCTGCTAACCGGATTTGGCGTACCTGCTCTAAATTCGCCGCTTCAAACTGAAACGCCTCTAAATATTGCAACTTATCGGCTAAATAACGGCGGGCGCGGGCGGGGGTATTTTGCTCTGGATGGCGGCGATATTCCATTAGTAATTCTGGCAGGTAATAGGCTTGTTTCCCCGCTAATGCCAAGCGAACGAAGAGATCATTATCTTCGCAGTTTTGCCAATCCTGCCGCATAAAATCCACTGCTTTTAACGCACTGTAGCGAAAGAGCGTGGCTCCAACTTGTAAGCTTTGGTGGATGAAGACGGTGGCGAGGAGATTGGGAATCGGGCCGGGGGAGAGGCGATCGCGCCTCCACTGTCGGGAATTGGCCCGGGTTGCTGCTTCATCCCGCTGATTGTCACCATCAATAATCCAGTGATCCGTTCCCACAAAATCAAGCTCTGGATGCTGGTCTAAAATCGCCACAGTCCGGGCTAAAAATTCAGGGGTGAGGCGATCGTCGTCGTCAAATTTAATAAAATATTCCCCTTGGGCCGCCAAAAACCCAGAGCGCATATTATTACTTTTACCGATATTCTCCGGGTGGCGGAGGTAGCGAATCCGGCGATCGCCCTCATAACTGGCCATTAAATCCGCTGTGCCATCGGTGGAACCATCATCACAGACGATTAATTCCCAATCTGAATAAGATTGAGCTAATACAGACTCAATGGCTACTTGGAGAAAATGCGCCCGGTTATAGGTGGGAATTGAAACGGTTACTTTTGCCATCACCTCTATTTTCCCTGTAACCTTCCCCGTTGTTCGCAAACCTTAGGGGCATTGGCGTAAGCCTGCCGGAGGCAAAAAAATTTTTCGCCCCCACCATGCCAAAATCTAAATCCCTGAACCGTCGAAAAATTCACGAATTTCGCGATCCGCAAGGCGGCAAGAGGATGTGGCTACGGGTTGGGGGCGATCGCCTAACGCCGCTTTGACTAACGAATTCGTCCCCGCTTGCTGCTGTTGCAATGTCGTTAATTGCTGTTCGAGGGTTTCAATGCGATCGACTAAGGTACGAATCACCGCCGCCTCAGAATCCGGGAGTTTGCCATGTTCAAGGGGATTGACCCGCACCCCAGAGCGGTACAGCACCCGCCCCGGCACACCCACAACCGTGCAATCCGAAGGGACATCCCGCAACACCACAGAACCCGCCCCAATCCGCACACTATTGCCAATCTGCAAATTGCCTAACACCTTCGCCCCGGCCCCCACCACCACATTTTCGCCGAGGGTGGGGTGACGTTTGCCGGTTTCTTTCCCGGTTCCGCCCAACGTCACGCCTTGATAGATCAGGCAATAATCGCCAACGATCGCCGTCTCCCCAATCACCACCCCCATACCGTGATCGATAAACACCCCTTGGCCAATTTGCGCCCCCGGATGAATTTCAATGCCGGTGAAGAAGCGGGCAAGATGGGAAAGGAGACGCGGCAGGAAGGGCAGACCGAGATGATAAAACCAATGGGAGACGCGATGGCACACTAGCGCCTGTAAACCCGGATAGCAGAATAAAACTTCTAGCCAATTGCGGGCGGCGGGGTCGCGCTCAAAGATAATTTGAAAGTCGGCGATGAGTGAGGATAGCACGAGTTTTTCAGCAATAACTTAAGCCTTGATTATCTTAACGTTGATGGGGGGCGAAAGCACAAGGGCGGGAAACCGTTCTTGGGGGAACGGGGAACGGGGAACGGGGAATAGGGAATAGGGAATAGGGGGAGTGGGAAGTGGGGGTTAGGTGGGGCGTTGGAAATTTTTGAGGCGGAGGGCGTTGGTGACGACGGAGATGGAACTGAGGGCCATGGCGGCTCCGGCGATGATCGGATTTAAAAGCCAGCCGGTGAAGGGGTAGAGGATGCCGGCGGCGATGGGGATGCCGATGATGTTGTAGATGAAGGCGAAGAAGAGGTTACTGCGGATATTGGCGAGGGTGGCGTGGCTCAGTTGGATGGCGGTGATGATGCCGATTAGGTCGCCGGAGATCAGCGTAATATCCGAGGCGGCCATGGCTACATCGGTTCCTGTGCCGATCGCCATGCCCACATCTGCTTGCGCCAAGGCCGGCGCGTCATTAATCCCATCTCCCACCATGGCTACACAGCCCCCTTCCTGTTGGAGTTCCCGGATAATCTCGGCTTTTTGACCGGGGCGAACTTGGGCGATGGTGCGGGTAATGCCGGCTTGGGTGGCGATCGCCTCTGCGGTTTCTTGGTTATCCCCTGTGAGTAAAATCACCTGTAACCCCATTTGCTGCAACCGTTGCACGACTCCACGGGAGGAGGGTTTGAGGGCATCGCTAATCGCCATCAGACCCACCACATCCGCCCCTTGGGCAATCCACACCACCGTTTTCGCCTCCTGCTCCCAGCGGTGTGCCCATTGCTCTAGGGGTTCCCCCTGAATTTTGGCCGCTTCTGGATTTAAGCCTAAATCTGCCAACCAGCGGCGCGTTCCCAATCGCAGCGTTGTTCCGGCAATTTGTCCCTGTACACCACAACCGGCGATCGCCTCAAACTCTGCTACCTGTGGCAACGTATCCAATCCCTGGCGTTTCCCATAATCCACCACCGCCAAACCGAGGGGATGCTCCGATTGGGCTTCGAGGGCGGCGATCTGGCTTAAAAGGGTTAATTCCTGCTCAACCCCGGCCGTCGTGATGTAGTCCGTAACCGTGGGTTTCCCGGTGGTGAGCGTGCCGGTTTTATCTAAAACCACCGTCCGGATGCGATGGGCTAACTCCAAACTCCCCCCCCCTTTAATCAAAATCCCAAACTCTGCCCCCTTCCCCGTTCCCACCATCACCGAGGTAGGTGTGGCTAACCCCAAGGCACAGGGGCAGGCAATCACCAACACGCCGACGGTGGGGATCAAAGCGAGGGCTAACTGGCCCGTCACGCCATACCACACGCCAAAGGTGAGCAGCGCAATCCCCAACACCACCGGCACAAACCACCCCGTCACCCGATCCGCCAATTGTTGAATCGGAGCCTTAGACCCTTGGGCTTCCTGTACCAGTTGAACGATCTGCGCCAGCACCGTATCCGACCCGACCCGCTGGGCGGTGAATTCAAAACTGCCGGTTTGGTTCAACGTTGCCCCAATCACTTCATCCCCCACGGTTTTCTCCACGGGCCGACTTTCCCCCGTCACCATCGCCTCATCCACCGTGGAGCGACCCGCTGCAATTACGCCATCGACGGGGATTTTTTCACCGGGACGGACGAGGAGGCGATCGCCCACCTGCACGGCGGTAATCGGAATATCTACCGGCTCCCCATCGCGGATCACCCGCGCCGTTTTGGCCTGGAGGCCGATCAGTTGGCGGATGGCGGCGGAGGTTTTGCCCTTAGCGCGATGCTCTAAAAATTTGCCTAATAAAACAAGCGTCACCACCATCGCCGCCACCTCGTAATACACATCGGGGGCCAAGTTTTGAGCGCGGAACCATTGGGGGAAAAACGTCGGGAAGAGGGAATAAACGTAGGCGGTTCCGGTTCCCAGAGCCACCAAGGTATTCATATCCGCCCGACGATGGCGGGCCGCCTGCCATGCGCCAATAAAAAAGGATTGCCCCACCCACACCATGATCGGTGTGGTTAACACCAGTTGCAGATAGGGATGATGGAGCCACATCGGCCAGCCGGGAAGATGAATGCCGGTCATCATCGGCAAGCCGCCGATCATAATGATGCTGCTAACGATCAGTCCTAAGATCAACTTAGCCCGCAACTGTTCCCCCTCGGTGGTTTCAGGGTCATCGTTGGGGAGGGTGAAGGGATCAACAAAGGGGGTAGCTTGGTAGCCAGCCCGGGCGATCGCCTCTTGAATTTCCCCTAGGGGGGCAATCTTGGGGTTGTGTTCGAGGGTGGCGATCGCCGCCCCAAAGTTAACGCTACATTCTTCTACGCCTTCGATGCGGCTAACGATGCGTTCAATGGCTTGGGCACAGGAGGCGCAACTCATGCCCTGAAGTTGGAGGGTTTGCTGGGCCATGGTTCAGGTTGTGATGGTGATAGCCTCAGGGTAAACCTTCCAGTCCAGGGGAGGGTCAAGGGTGCGACTCCCTTGGGCTAGGATGAGGATCAATTCAGTCCCCCCCCTGCCATGAGTGATCTGATTAAAGTCCATTGTGAAATTCCCCTGCTGTGGAAAAGCAAGCTGGAACGCTTGGCGGCAGAACGAAAAATTGCCCCGACGGATTTAATGCGCGAAGCGATCGCCACTTACCTAGGGGAGGCGATCGGCCCCCACACCGCCCGCCTCAATGCCCTGGAAGCGGAGGTAGTGGCCCTGCGGGGTGCGGTGCAATCCCTCACCCGCCCCATTGCCATGGCCCCTCAACCCCCCACGCCTTTTTCTCTGCATTCAGCCTTAACGGACGATGAGGATGAACCCGATGAGGTGCTTTATGATTTTCTGGAAGGCGAGCATTAGGATCCCCCCTGCCCCCCTAAGCCCCTGCGGGGATCCCCCCTGCCCCCCTTAAAAAGGGGGGTTCTGAGATTTAACCCCC
>JAABSU010000196.1 GCA_011390265.1 Spirulina sp. | reverse complement strand
CTTGAAATAGCAGCCGTTAAGGGGGCTATAGATGTTGTCAAAAGCATCTTAGAGTGCCATTCACCTTCAATTTAAAGCTTGTTCACATATTACGGGGACTCTTTATCATGAAAAGACAGATCAGAAATATTCTAGGTTTTACTACAAGCGCGATCGCTGTGCTGAGTTTAACCACTAGCGGAACCATCAGCCAAGCTCAAACAGAAATTGATCAAACTATTGCCGAAGCTAATCTAATTGTTCATTGTTTAGTTGTGAATATTGAACGGGGACAGTTAGCGGTTCGTCGTAGTCCCAATGGAGAAGCAATCGCTGGGTTAAATAACGACAATTTGGTTCGGTTTATTCGTCATCAAGATATGTGGTATTACATTCGCGTTGTCCGTGGCCCCAATCCGCGAGTCAATGGGATTGAAGGATGGGTGAACGGTCACTATGTTGAATGTGCTTGGGATTAATGTTCAATCTAGTTGTAATGTAAGAACTACGGAGAATCGTGAAAAAACGGTTACTATTTAAGTCTGCTTTGGCTTTATTTTCGACAGTTTTAGGTTTGAATATCGTGGCGATCGCAGTTGCTAGACCTAGCGTTCCTCTTGGATTTATTGTGGTTGATACTTATAATGAAAATGGCTTTTTTGGAGCAAGCCTTCAAGTTCCTGATAGAAACACAACGGTTGATGCAGGCGGTGGCTTACGTCGCTACGACGTTCACATTGCTAAAATGTTTGAAATCACCCACCACTCATGTCAAGAAGTTCATCGCGATGGGGGTTATGAATTTAATGGGTATTCTTGGAATTATTCTGCGAATAATGGCTCAATTGATATGGGACGATTTCTAATCAGTTGTCGTTTAGCCCAAGACATTGCTACCGCCTACGGTTTAGGCAACTCAGAACGAACCGAAATTACCTATTACCGTGCTGATAACGTTGAATATATCCCAACCCTTAATATCGTGGGTGGCAAAGTTGATTGCTGGCGACAATTTACACACAACTTTGTCCCTCGTTAGATACAAGAAACATTAAATAAGGGTGGGTAATTCTCACCCAATTTCATTAAACTAAGTTATCGTTAATGGAGTTTTGTATCGATGATTAAGATTCAATCTTTGCTTGTAATCCTGTTTAGTGCTTTCATCTTAGGATCAGCCAATGCAGAAAGTTTGATTTCAAAAAACGATAATACAAATGATTCTTTTGACAATAATGTTCTAGTGGCGGCTCGTATTTTTGAAGGTGGCGGAACGTTGACTTCACAAGATCGAACATTGAGAGATGGTAGCCATTATCAAACATTTGACTTAGTAATTAGATCTCCATCTGTTGTTACCATTTCTTTAAAAAGCACTGAATTTGACACTTATTTAATTCTAAACAACCCACAAGGTCAAAGAATTGCTGAAAATGATGATTGGCAGGTAGGAGAAACAGATGCGAAAGTCACTGCATATCTGCCCTCAGCAGGAACTTACAAAATGCTTGTAGCGGGTTATAGTACTCGTAGTCTTGGCCGTTATTATATGACCGCTTCTCAAGATGTAGTAACAGATTCAGACAGTTTTGAAGTTATGAAGATCATGATTCGCCAAATGCTTAATGAAGATGGTATGCCAGATCATCTTATAGGACGTATTGGCCCACTCCATTCTGTTGGTAACTATGCACTTGGTTCCTACTCTTTTCTACAAGGTGGTGGACAAGCCCTCATCAAGTTTCAAAATGGTGCGATGCAAATCATAACTGCATCGGGTGGTTCTTTACAGGATGTTGAATATCTTGTGCAGTTTGGTGTACCTCGTTCTATTGCAATAGAGCTTGCTTCTGGACCAGATGTCTAATTTGTAAAAACATTCAAGGGCAAGTTTGGCGTGGGGGCGAAAAATTTTTCGCCCCTATATCACCCACTTTACACGATTAATTAACCGGATTCTATCTTAGTTGGCTAAGACTCATACAAGATTGATGCTGCGGCTATTAAAAAAACGGATTGTGTCTTTTATGATTTCTTCAAAATCAGGAGAAAGATATACATGTTTAAATCGGTCAAAAATATTCATATAGAGGAAATTTAGATCAAGAATTGTAAGTGTGAGAGCACTTCATGATACTAGATCGCACTGTGTTGAATGGTGCGTCAGACAAAATTGAATGATCAAGTCATCATTAATCCCGCCTGATGCACCCTAATCTTCCAACAACTAATTTTTGTTATTACCTTTCAGTTTACTGTCATTTCAAGGGCTGACGTACCCTCTTTCTAACCGTGGGCATCTAGCCATTCCCGCAATTCCAGATCGGTAATAAAATCCCAAGCCGCTTCCGCTAAAGCTTCCAATTGTTCCCCCGATAGAGCCTTGAGCTTTGCCTGCACATCCGGCTCCAACTTGCCAAACCGCCGCGTTAACAGCCGTTGAATAATTCCCAATTGCCCCTGTTGAATCCCCTCTTGGCGACCCACCTGGATGCCTTGGTTTTTCCCTTGACGAATCCCTTCCTTGTAGCCCTCATCGCGGCCCACTTGGATCCCCTCTTGGATACCCAATTCGCGGCCCTGCTCCACGCCTTCCCGTACCCCTTGCACCTTGCCCATTTCCACCCCTTCCTTGAGGCCCTCTTCCCGACCGAAGACGAGCGATCGCCGCTGGTCGGAGATGAAAAATAATTGCTGTTGCAAAATATCAAACTCTTCCCGATTCAGGGTTTCCTCCCGGGCGAGGGCGAAGGCTTGGCGAATTTCCGCCACTTGGCGCAGGGGTTCGGGGATCGTTTCTAATTTGGCGGCATTTTGGATGAAATAAATCCAAAAATCCGCCATCGTTTCCAATTCGTTTAACTTCTTCGTAAACTTTGGCAACTCCACAAACACCAAAGCCAATTCATTATTGGGATATTCAAACCCCTTTTCTACTTCCTGAAGCGTGAACCGAGAAATTACATCCGGTTGTTGCTCAAACATCGTGAAATCAACAACATTCAACGCCACCAAGGGGTTAATATCCCGTTGCACTTCTTCCCGGCTGATTTGAAACCCATAACTTTTTGCCGCATTGTATAAAACCCGTTTCCCCAACGTGGGCAAATTCAACACCTGCAATTCAATGACGCAGGCAGTGCCGCCGTTGACCTGGGCCCGCACCGTTAGGGGCGTATGCTGTACCCCCGGCAACTGCACCGTCAGGTAGGGATCGCGCACCGCCGTTGATTCAATCACCGGCTGACTTTCGTAGAGCAGGGCATTGAGCAAGCTAACAATCAGATCCGCACTTTTGGCAGAACCAAAAATGCGCTTAAACGCAAATTCTGTGCGGGGGTCGATAAAAGCCATGGGTTTCTAAATCCTAGAGGGGCTGGGGAGCACGCAGCTTATGCCACAATGTATCATATTGCAACTGAGCAGCCTTAGGCAGGGGATTGAGGAATTCACTGCGGTTGAGAATTTCCGTTGAGGGAAATTGCGCGGCGTTGGTTTGTAAATCCGAGGGCCATTGGTCGCGGGGGAGATTGAGCAGACTGGGGGCGGCTCCTTGGGTAAATAGGGAAATATTTTGCGCCGATCGCCCCTCCCAACAGAAATCAATCCAGGCCTGGGCGCGAGCATCGAGGCGATGCCCCTGGGGAGCCACCCAGAGATCCGCCCACAGGGCTGTCCCCGATGGGGGGACGACGGCGCGAAATTGGGGATAGTTCTGCAACGCGGGCAGGATATCCGTAGACCAACCCACCGCCGCCCAGGTTTCTTTAATGGCCAGGGGATGGAGGTATTGATCGTTACTGTAGTAGCGCACTTGGGGGGCAAGGGCGGCCAGTTCCGCCTCTAAATTGGGGATGGCGGCCAGATCCCAACTGTTATAGGATTCCCCCAATTTTTTCAGCGTTAAGCCAATCACCTCCCGAGGCTGATCCACCATGGAAAGGCGATCGCGCAGTTCCGGCCGCCACAGATCCCCCCAATCCTCCGGCCGCCACCCTAAATCTTTAAATACATCCTCCCGATAGACAATCATCGTTGTTCCCCACCGGTAGGGCGCACCCCAAAGGGGGGCATTGGGGTCTTTACTGGGGAAACCGGTGCGATCGCGCCTCACCAAATCCTGCCAACGGGAAGGCAGTTGGGGCCAATGGGGCAGGGTTGCCAGTTCCAAGGGTTCGATGAGGTTGGCCCGAATGGCGATCGCCAACCAACTATCCCCCAACGTCACCAAATCCGCCAAGGCCGGCGTACCCTGATCAACGAAGGGAATCCAATCCCACCGCCCCGAAATCGGCTCCGTTTCCCGTTGCCACCGTTGCAATAATTCCAGCAACTCCTTCAGCGTCGCCGCCGGTCGGATTCCTAAACCTGGCTCAAATTCCCGCAGCAGTTGGGGGGGGATGGATTGATTGAGGGCGCGAATTTGCAGTTTTTCGCCATTGCTGCCGCAGGCGGTGAGCAAGGGGGCAAGGGCGAGGGCACTGCTGCCCAACAAAAAGGAACGACGATTAACCACGGTGCTTATTCAGGGAGTGCTATGTTCAGGGTAGGAGATGGGCTTAGCCTCTTTCTCTCGGTTGCCCTCCCACAGTACAATCAAAAACGCTTAGGATTTCTCGGTGGGTTATGGCAATTTTAGACTCGAAAGGACGCTTGTTTGGCAAGCTCAGTATTCTCGACCTCGGTGCGGCCCTGATTATGGTGCTCGTGGTGGTGGGAATTTTCATCTTTCCAGGCACCACCGGCTCCCTCGCCCAAACCAGCACCCAGCCTATCGAATTTGATGTCTTAGTGCGGGGTTTGAGTGTCCGCAATCCCCAAGCCCTCTTAGCAGACTTTGAGGAGCGGGGCACAACGACGATTATTGTCCGCAACCAACCCAGCGGGGCGATCGCGATCGCCAACATCGAACCCATCGAGCGCCAAATGGCCGTCCCCCAACCCGATGGCACCGTAGCCGCCCGCCCCGAACCCCGCACTGACACCAGCTTTAACAGTGATTTCCTGATCACCCTCACCGGCAATGCCCAAATCACCGACGGCGGCCCAGTGCTGAACCAAAGCCAGATCAAAATTGGTACACCCATCGAACTGGATGGCCCCACCTATAACTTCCGGGGCACAGTAATCGAAGTCCGTCGCATCGATGGTTAAAGTATTGTTGTGAATTCCCTCGAAATCCCCCCAAACGCCCCTGAGTCAGAAACAATGGAAAGAGAGACCGATTCATTAACTCTGTTGTGAAACTCACTCGGTTTTCAGTTCTTTGCGACTGCTTTTTAAGGCGGAGACCCTCCTTATGTCCGTACTATCCCCCCAACTCCCAACGATTCTCGCCGTTGACGACAGTCCCGTCATGCGCAAACTGATTCAGCAAACCCTTGAAGCAAAATACAATGTTTTACTCGCGGATAATGCGGTAGATGCCCTATCCTCGATTTACCACCAACATATTGATCTGCTCCTCCTGGATGTGACGATGCCAGGGGTTGATGGTCTAGAACTTTGTCGCACGGTGCGGAGTTTGCCACAATTCCAAACCTTGCCGATTATTATGCTCACCGCCCGTGATGGGGCCTTTGATAAGGTTCAAGGTCGGTTAGCGGGGGCCACAGAGTATTTAACCAAGCCCTTTAATGCCGATAAGCTCTTGGCAACGGTGGGCAATTTTGTCAAAACCACACCCTAAGAGCATTCAGTTTAGCCAAACCTGAACTGCGATCGCGTCAATTCTGGCAGGATCGATTACCCTAGGAAATGCCCTGGATTGATCAACCCCCTATGCTCAACCCCCCTCACTTCATCATCATTGGCGCGATGAAATGCGCCACGAGCAGCCTTTATCAACAGTTGGTTGCCCAGCCGGGGATCTTTATGACGACCCCCAAGGAACCCTGCTTTTTCAGCGATGACGAAATCTACGCCCAAGGCATCCCTTGGTATGAGCAACTCTTTGCCGATGCGCCCCCCGATGTGCTCCGAGGGGAAGCCAGCACCCATTACACCAAACTGCCCACCTATCCCGAAACCATCGCCCGCATCCAGGCCCATCTGGGGGATGTCAAGTTGGTTTATATGATGCGTCACCCGGTGCAGCGGCTCGTTTCCCACTACATCCACGAATGGACGCAACGGGTGATTGCGACGAAAACAGATATTAATACGGCGCTGGATTTGCATCCAGAACTGATCGATTACAGCCGCTACAGTATGCAGATCGCCCCCTACCTGGAAGCCTTTGGCCCGGACAATGTGCTGCCGGTGTTTTTTGAGCAACTGTGCAACGCGCCCCAGCAGGAACTAGAGCGGGTTTGTGCTTTCATTGGCTATCCCCATGCTCCCCAATGGCAGGAGTTAGATCGGGATAATGTTTCCAGTCAACGGATGCGGAAAAATAAGCTGCGGGATGCGATCGCCTATGCCCCCGGCATCAGTACGATTCGCAAAAACCTGATCCCCAAAGAGGTGCGGGAATGGGTCAAAGACCGATGGCGGATGCAAAAACGCCCAGAACTGGGGGCGGCAGAACGGGAGCGGGTGACGGCCATTCTGGATCAAGATTTAGCCCAGTTGGGGGCCTGGCTAGGGTTAGAACTCACCTGCGCCACCTTTAAAACCGCCGCCTGCACCAGTCCCACCGGCTGGCCCGGCTGGCACCCCGTTTAACGATTCTTAATAGCTTTTCGCAATAAATCGGTTTAATCTAACAGACTAGGCCAGTCGGCACATGCTTAAAAAATCTTCATCATAGAACAGGATCTGAATATGAGTGTCAATTTAGCAACAATGCTCCGGGAAGGCACGAAAAAATCCCACACCATGGCAGAAAACATGGGGTTCATCAAATGCTTCCTACGGGGTGTCGTTGAAAAAACTTCCTATCGCAAACTCGCCGCTAACCTCTACTACGTTTATGGCGCGATGGAAGCGGAAAT